>ONWL01000220.1 GCA_900321525.1 uncultured Eubacteriales bacterium | reverse complement strand
GGAATGTACAAAATACACATACGGGTGGTCGCCAAGCCCCTGAAACAGGGTGGCTCCCGGTGTAATATCCAGCGAGTTCCATCCCATATGGGGAATCTTTAGCCCTTCCTGATCCGGTATCCGCAAAATCTCACCTTTCAGAATCCCCAGTCCTGCTACCCCTTCACTCTCTGCGCTTCGCTCAAACAACAGCTGCAATCCCAGACAAATCCCCAGAAATGGAGTTCCCTTTGCCGTAACCTGGCGAATCACCTCTACCAAATCAAACTGTTCCAGGTTCTTCATGGCATCTCCAAATGCCCCTACCCCTGGCAGAATTACTTTATCTGCCTGCAAAATCACATCTTTTTCTCTGGTCACCACTGCCTCTTCGCCCAATGACTGAAGTGCCTTTTCTACGCTGCGCAAATTGCCTGCGTCGTAATCTATTATCGCAATCATTCTGTCAAACTCCCATCTGCCTGCCGGCTCTTTGCTTACCATGCTATTCTAACATAATCTATCAGGCAAGGCAACCGGAGACAGACTGATTTTTATGTATTTTTTTTCATCGACAAAGCAGAGAAATGTCTGTTCCTTTTCCTTTGTTTTTTATTGCTTTCGCTCTTACTACAGAATGATTGTTTTCTCTTTTCTGTGACCATAGACGCAAAACCAACTTATTTTCTTATTGCTTTTTTGTGGTTTTTACCAATTTTGCACCTGATATAATGTATTTCCAAAAGATTTGAAATCTTTTTACTTCTATATTATACTATACTAGAATTTATTGGCACATGCAGGCCTATTTGTCTGGTCTCATTTATACCTTTTCAAAAGTAAGAAAGGTTCCATCACACTGATTGATTAAGGAGGACAAATCTATGATGAAGGCAACTTTCAGCATCCAGTATGCAGGTCAGGAATATTTAGAGAAGTACATCATTGCACAGATCAAAGAAATCTGGGTAAACAGCGGTCACAAGGTAAAAGACATTGATACATTAAATGTATATTGCAAACCGGAAGAGCGTATGTTTTATTATGTCATCAACAACACAGAAACCGGCTCTCTTCCAATGTAATACTGCTGTTTTCTGTTACAAATATTTTTATTATTTCGATGGCGTACATAGAAATACCCCACAGTCTGTACTTGACAGCTACATCCTGTGGGGTATTTCTATGTGTTCTTTTGTATCTGTTGAATCTTTCAGGTGTTTTTCCTGTTTTATTCTGTTGCAGCAGGTAAATAAATCGTATCATGCAATCGTGCGATCGTCGCCGGCCAATCCGGTACCAACATCCCCTGCCCCTCAATATTCATACTCTGGTACAGACCATCATACGGAATCCGGTCGGATATGATATTGTAATTCATATAAGAGATAGAACCCATGATCAGTTTCATCATTTCCGGCTCCGGAATATTGTGGGTAATATTTGGCAACACTCCATCTGCCATTTGAGAAATCTGTGACAGACTGCAATGCTTTGCCTGATCTACCAGAGACAAAATAATCTTTCTCTGACGCTCTGTACGCTCATAATCCCAACGGCCAATGGCACGATTTCTTGCATAAGAAAGGGCAAATTCACTGTCAATCTGATATACATTTCCACTATGTTCAAACTGATTCAGCCTGCTTCCAAATGCGCTGATTTCCGCATCTGTCATTTGTATCGGAATGGTTCCAAAAATATCAATCACGTTGGTGAATGCGTTGAAGTCCACGCTTGCATAATAATCAATCTTTACTCGGAAATTCTGCTCAATGGTATTCACCAGCAAATTTGGCCCACCTACTGCCATAGCATGGTTCAGCTTGTAATTCTTTACCCCTGGAATGGACACATACGTATCACGCATCAAAGAGGTCATCACAACCTGTTTTGCCTTTTCGTTGATAGATACGAGAATCATACTGTCTGAATTGCCATACCAACTGGCATCTCTTCTGTCCACACCAATGAGCAGAATATTGGTCACATCACTGCTGGAATAAATATCAGTTTGTTCCAGATTCTTCAATTCCTGATTTGCCGAATCGATTTCATCCTGATCTGCCACCTTTACATCTGCAAACATCTCATCATTGCTGTTATTTTCTTCTTCAATCGTCTGAAGCACGATCTCATCATCCTTCACATAGTTCATTTTGGATATATAATGATGCACCACCAGATAACTTCCCAATATCAAAACCAAAAAAACAATGACCAATGCCAGCAGTATTTTCGGCAGGATATGAGATTTTTTCTTTGTTCCGTCTTTCATATGTGTTCCTTTCCCTTCCCTCATGTTTCTTCTGCCTGCATGCAGTGCAGGCAGAATTCACACCATCTGTCACTGTCTAAAACAGGAACAGCAGCAGATCAAGATAATCTGCTGCCTGAATTGAGCAAAACGATAAGCCGGGTTATGTCGTGGATGATCATCTATCTAGATCAGATGTCGCCATCTGATTCAAGCGACCTACCCGAAAGCCAGCGGGCCACTGTATGCTTTCTATTCGGTCTTGCTTCGGATGGGGTTTACATATGCCTCCTCTGTTACCAGCGAAGCGGTGGTCTCTTACACCGCCATTCCACCCTTACCAGTGCAAGCACTGGCGGTATATTTCTGTTGCACTTTCCCTGGAGTCGCCTCCGCCGGACGTTATCCGGCATCCTGCCCTGTGAAGCCCGGACTTTCCTCACCTGCGGCCTTTCGGCACTTGCAGCCGCGATCATCTGTCTTACTCAAAACCTTTCTCAGTATAGCACAAAAAATGTGTAAAGTAAAGTCATTCCAATATTTCAAGAACAGCTTATACGTTAAAGCAACTTCCACCAATAAACTCTCTTACAATAGAATTCTTGGGAATATCCTCACTGCTGGTCCCCAGAAAATAATCCAGGAATTTCAACAACCGCTTTGCCTCCAAATACCCGGGATCCTCCGGTGTAATTCCAAACAGCAAGGGCTCCACATATGGCTTTAATACAGATAACTCATACAAAAGAGAGGAATTGAACACTGCATCTGCCTCTTCCTGGTAAGGAAAGATATTCTTTTCTTCTCCCCTGCGCACACTATACCATTTGTTGATGGTTTCGGAAGCGGTAATATTTCTGGTTCTGGCATCCCGCACCATACGCCGCAGCAGGCGACCATCCGTTGTAGGAATTCGATTATGTTCGTCGATATTCAGTTGGTTTAAGGCGCTGATATAAATTTTAAACTTATCATCCGACGAAATATCCGGGGTCATCTGATTATTCAGTGCATGAATGCCCTCTAATACCAAAATGTCATCTGGTCC
>ONWL01000280.1 GCA_900321525.1 uncultured Eubacteriales bacterium | reverse complement strand
GAATATATTACTCAAAAAATAAAGTACCGGCATTCCACAAAGTTTTTTGAATGAAAAATTTCTGATGCGCAGGCTGTTTTTGGTCCGATCAAAGAGTTTCGCAATTCCCTGGATATCTGTCTGTCAATCATCTGTTTTTAGTATGGTTGAAAGCAGGAAAATATATGTAACAGGAATTTGCTATTATAGGAAAAAGACAGCCTGTGGCTGTCTTTTTGTCAGGAATTCTGCTGTTCTTTCACCTCAAAATGCTTTCTGAGGGAGGGAGAGATTTCGATGTAATCTAAAATGGATTTTCTGAAAAAATCCAACACCAGCATACAAATGACCAGTGTAAAAAATTCTGCCAGACGACTGGATGCAAAATAATAAAATGTTTTTTTCATTTCGTTCCATAAAACGTGTCTCCTTTTAGGATTGTTTTGTGAGATACCGCTGTATGAACAGGGATAGCAAGAGTGATGGTATAAAAAGGATCATACAGCTTGACCGTTCCCCGGACAGTGCCAGTGGAAGGTATACCAAGTAAAACACAATGGCAAGGCAGACGGCACAGATTGCCAGTGTCTTTTGCTCTGACTTGAGCGCCACATGTTTGATGAACAGGCAGTAGCCTATGTAAAGCAGATCACACCAGAAGAAGAGGTTGAAGACAATGGTAAGGATGGTAAAAAATAAGTTCATAATCGTATATTCCCCCTGGTGTAAAAAATGGTGTCACAACACATAGATGTATAACCATAGGATATGGTAGAACGTGGTATGTAACACAAAGGCTATTATAGCAGAAAAGGGGAGGGGGGTATAGTGGTTTTACAGTTTTTGGAAAGAAATATCACTCCGATTTTCTGATAATGCCAAAACTTCTGGTCGATTGCTTCGAATGCGTATCTCTTCTAATCCATCGAAGTGGATGGAGACACATTTGGTATAGTGGGTTTCTGCCAATTCACAGATTTCTACGCTGGCATGGCAGGTTCGGGCAATGTGGATGGTTTCCATCAAACCGATTCCGCTGCCACCTGTGTCAGCGTGGGTGGTAATTTGCTGTTGTCCCATATGGGCGATTACTTCAGGAGCAAAAGGTACACCACTGTCATATACATCCAACACATACATTTGGCTTTTGATGTTGATGCCAAGGAGAATGTTTTTTGTGGAACTGGTTCGCTCTGCAATCAATGCATTTTCGATCAAATCTGCAATCAGTGTAGTCAGTTGCTCCTCGGTGATTTCAGTTTCCAACAGATATTTCACACTGCCATTTAATAAAAAGTCAAAATGAGCTTCCTGCTGTAAGGCCTTCTGACACATATAGCGGATGATGGAATCTACGGCTACATTCCCTGTCTGAGGGAGATATTTGTGGGCTTTCTCATACCCAGAAAGAATTCCGGTACGCTCCGCAGAGAGTTTTTCCAGATGCAGCAGCAGGTCAGCTGCCTGTTGCCTTACTTCCTCCGGCTTCATGGAATCCTGCTGTAAGATACGGTACAGTTCCTTTACAGAATATTCCATAGCAGGAATCAGTTTATTGTCCTTATGTATGATTCTGGCAAGTGCGGCATTATTTTCTGTAAGCTTTTGGATTTTCTCCTCTTTTTGCTGAAGCTGGGATTCCAACTGGGTGATTTCATTTTGGTGTCGTCTGGTGGTGTAGGTGACGGATAAGCCATTTTTCCACCAGAAGAATAGAAGCATGCCCGATACAAAAATAAAACAAAAAAATAAAACTACACCTTTTGCAGTTGGATTGAGATAAAGGGAGGCAATGGAAATCAAGATAGAAATACTGATCCAAATCCCTGGAGTATAGATGTTTTCTTTTTTTAAAAAAGGCATTCCTTTACGAAAGCGCTTTATGTGAAAAACAAGCCAGACCAATAAAAACTGTATGCCTCCTATCAGGAAGAAGGAGATTACATCGTTGACCTGCTCTGAAATATGGAATGCCATCATCAAGACCCCAGCGGGGAGAACCAATAGAACGGCAAGAAAAAAAATCAGGTAGGATAATCCAAAAGAAATGAGCGTAGTTACAACTGTAATCTTCCAATTGTTTTCGTATTGATACACTAGCAATATAACAATTAATAAAATCGGAAAAAAAACCAGAAATGTTAATGTAGGGATCGTAAAGTAAACAAATACAGCTAAAAAAGCAGAACAAAGTAAATGAATTATTTGCATTCTTGTAGATATTTTAATATAAAGTAATTTTCTGTAGATATAGAAAATACAAAAAATTATTACGAAGTACTTGATAAATAGCTCTAACATAATGCGCTCCCCAATAAATAGGTATTGATAAAAACAACGGTTTTCTATGAAAAGCAATGATTTCTCACGGAAAACAACGATTTCCCACGAAAAGTAACTACGAAAATCAATTTCAATATTCCTTTCATTTCTTTAAACTATATGTAAATATATGGAAAGGAGAAAAAAG
>ONWL01000139.1:1935-9432 GCA_900321525.1 uncultured Eubacteriales bacterium | reverse complement strand
TAACGTCCCTGTCCATCCATCTCTCCTACAATCCCCAGATACGTATAATTTTTAATATAGGTATTGTTATCATAAATCTGGGTTTCATGATCCGGCTTGCCATAATAAAATCCAGTGGTAAAATCCCGATAGGTACACTTTCCGATCTCTTCTTTATACCACTCCAGATTGGCTTCATACAATGCCGGATCTTTGGCCCAGTCATCCAATGCTTTCCGATAGGTACGGGCAACTGTGGCCACATACAACGCAGTTTTCATACGTCCTTCAATTTTCAGACTGTCCATACCGGAAGCGATCAAATCCGGTATATGCTCAATCATACAAAGGTCCTTTGAATTGAAGATATAAGTACCACGTTCATTCTCATATACCGGCATATACTCGCCTGGTCTGGTTTCTTCTACCACTGCATATTTCCAGCGGCATGGATGGGTACAAGCCCCCTGATTGGCATCCCGCCCGGTAAAGAAGTTGCTGAGCAGACATCTGCCGGAATAGGAAATACACATAGCACCGTGAATAAAACTTTCAATTTCCAGATCATCCGGAATATGATCTCTGATTTCCCGAATCTCCTTTAAAGACAATTCTCTGGCGGAAACCACCCGCTTTGCTCCAAGCCGGTGCCAAAACAGATACGTTCCATAATTGGTGTTATTGGCCTGGGTACTGATGTGAATTTCCATCTGCGGCAGCACCTCTCTGGCAATCTGAAAGACTCCCGGATCGGAAATGATCAGAGCATCCGGTCCGATCTGTTGCAACTCCTGAAAGTAACTGCGTACTCCGTCTAAGTCTCCATTGTGCGCCAGAATATTGGCGGTGACATACACTTTGACCCCATGGGCATGGGCAAACCGGATGCCTTCTGCCATCTCTTCTTTTGAAAAATTCTTAGCCTTTGCCCGCAGGCCAAATGCCTCTCCGCCAATGTACACTGCATCCGCCCCAAAAATCACAGCAATCTGCAGTACCTCCAGACTGCTGGCCGGTACCAGAAGCTCCGGCAGCTTTGCTCTCTGTTCCATATGATTGTGATCCTCCAGTCCAGCCAATCCGCTCCTCTATATGAGCAGCAGAAACGCTTTCTCTTACTCCTGTAACCCATCAAAGCGGACATTCCAGAAATGACCGAATGTCCGCTTTTCTCTTTCTTCACGCCGACGCAGCTTCATGGCAAAATAGCAGGTCTGAGTCGGTGCCCTTTCAAATATCTGCTATTTTTTTGCCAAACGATAGCTGATCGTTACCCCGTCTCCTACAGATAACACTGCCGTCTGTAATTCTTCATGATGTTTTAATTCATATAAATATTCACGCATCCTGCTGTGTATAGTACGATTCCGTCTGGTAACTGCAAACCGGGACTCTACCACATCTCCGTCCTGCAGCACATTATCTGATACCAACAATCCGCCTATGGGCAGCAACCGCATGACCTCCGGCAGAAAATGAATATACTGCCCCTTTGCTGCATCCATGAAAATAAAATCATACGTGCCATCCAGCTGTTTCATGATTTCCAATGCATCCCCCTCCAACAGGGTAATGCAATCTTCTTTCCCAGCCTGACGGATATGGGCTTTTGCCACCGGAATCCGTGGTTCGTATTTTTCTATGGTGGTGATGGTGCTGCCTTTTGGCATACACTCACTCATCAAAATAGCAGAATACCCAATGGCAGTTCCCACTTCCAGAATCTTTGCCGGTTTGTGCATCTGAATCAACAACCGCAACAGACTGGCAGTTTCCACCCGAATGATGGGAACCCCATCCCTCAGGGCTTCCTTTCGCATCTGTCCACAGATCTCACTTTCCGGTACTTCCAGAGACTGAATATAGGCCGTCATTCTTTCTTCCACGATCATGGGGTTCCTCCATCCGGCATATTGCCTGATTGTTCTGTTTCTGTTTCCTTCTCGCTTAGTACTTCCAAAATTTCCCTAGGTGTCATGGCATCACTAATGACATGCACCCCCGGCTGTATGATGTAATGATACATCCGACATTGTATGGCAAATACATAGGCGTTCTCAATGATATCTGCATGGGCCAGTGCCTCTCCTACTTCCAGACTGGTACATCCGTTCGGAATAGTCACGCTGATACTGCGGACAGAATCCGGATGATAAGGCTGATTTTGAAAAATACGATACCCGAATGCATAACTCTTTCCAATACAAACATATAGCAAAATGATGGTCACCAATGCCGCCACAATGCGCAGACTTGCCTTTAAAATGCCGCCTGTGACAGCATCATAATCCATTGTTTTTCTGATTTTTCTCTCAGACAAAGGCTGCGCCTCCTTTCCTGTGACTGCATCAGATGTTCACTTCCATAATGATCGGCAGGATCATCGGACTGCGCTTCATCTTCTTCCATAAAAATTCACCCAAACTGTCACGAATCACATTTTTGATCTTGGTCCAGTCGGAAATACGGCGATCCAAACAACTGTATACTGCTTCTTCTACTACAAGCCGGGATTCTTCCATCAGGTTTTCTGATTCTCTTACATAGACAAACCCTCTTGAAACAATATCCGGTCCTGCCAGAAGTTCATTGTTGTAACGGTTCAATGTGAGCACTACAATGATGATACCATCCTGAGACAGATTCTGTCTGTCACGCAGCACGATATTTCCTACATCTCCTACACCCAAACCATCTACCAGCACTGCACCGTGATTGACCTGACCGGTCACCTGTGCAGAATTCTGATCCAGTTCCAGCACATCACCAGAATTCAGCATAAAGGTATCTTTTTCATCTATGCCAAGGCTGGTGGCAATTTCTGCCTGTGCCATTCTGTGACGATACTCTCCATGTACCGGGATGGAATACTTTGGACGCACCAGAGAGTAGATCAGCTTAATTTCTTCCTGACAGGCATGTCCGGATACATGGGTATCCTGAAAAATTACATTGGCTCCCTGCATGGATAGTTCATTCATGACCTTGGAAACCGCCTTCTCATTGCCCGGAATGGGATGAGAACTGAAAATGATCACATCATCCGGCTGAATGGATATTTTCCGATGGATGCCGGATGCCATACGGGACAAGGCTGCCATAGACTCGCCCTGGCTGCCTGTGGTAATCAGTACGGTCTGTTCATTTGGATAATTTTTCAATAAATCAATATCAATCAGCGTACCTTCCGGAATCTTAATATATCCAAGTTCCTGGGCAATGGTAATGATGGATACCATACTACGACCCTCTACCACTACCTTGCGTCCATACTTATATGCCGTGTTGATGATCTGCTGTACACGGTCCACATTGGAAGCAAAAGTGGCCACGATGATACGGTGGTTTCGGTTTTCCGCAAACAGGTTGTCAAATACCTTTCCTACGGTACGCTCGGAACTGGTAAATCCGGGACGGATGGCATTGGTACTGTCACAAAGCAGTGCCAATACTCCTTTCTTTCCCAGTTCTCCAAAACGCTGTAAATCTGCGCTGTCTCCAAATACAGGGGTATAATCAATCTTAAAGTCACCTGTATGCACCACAATACCCACAGGTGTGTGAATGGCCAGCGCAGCAGCATCCGCAATGCTATGATTGGTACGGATAAATTCAATCCGCATACTGCCCAGCGTAATCGTCTGTCCATATTTGACAATCTTACGCTTCACACTCTTGGTCAGTCCATGCTCATTTAATTTGTTCTCAATAATCGCCAGCGTCAGTTTAGTGGCATACACCGGCACATTCACATCTCTGAGAATGTATGGCAACGCGCCAATGTGATCCTCATGCCCATGGGTAATGACAAACCCTTTCACCTTGTCCATGTTTTGCTTTAAATACGTCACATCCGGAATGACCAGATCGATTCCCAGCATGTCTTCTGATGGAAAGGACAAACCGCAATCCACTACCACAATACTGTCTTCATATTCAAAGGCAGTCATATTCATACCAATTTGTTCCAATCCACCAAGGGGAATAATTTTTAATTTTGATTTCTGTTCCAATTCGCACCTCCACATATGTTATCATTATGTAAAACCGTTCTCAAAAACGGATTTTGATTTTCTTTTCCCATTCATTGCTCTCATGTATTGTTATTTTTGGACACAATAAAAATACGGAACGATGGCAGCGTATTTCCGTCCCACTCTCCTCATGATCCGTACTGTATGTGTTGCCTTTTATCGAATCTCCACATCTTCCAAAATCTCTGCAAACAATTTACCCAGTGCATCCAGTTCTGTGTCATCTTCCACCGGTACATACACCGCTTCTTCTGCATCTTGATCTGAAATATCCTTAAACAGATAACAATCTGCTTCCTCTTCCTCGGAGTCTGCCACCAGTAAATATTCAATTCCGTTCAAAGAAGTCTGCTCTATCACATAAAACTCGATTTCATTTCCATCCTCATCTATAAACAATATTTTGTCTTCCATGCTTCTCCCTTCTGGTATTGTGTCACTCCTGATCCTGTGCCTTTTGTTCCATTGCAAGGTGATCCAGATATCCCTGTAAAATAAAAATCGCTGCAATCTGATCGATACAGGCTTTGCGGTTCTCTCTGCGCACACCGCTTTCCTGCAACACCAGATCTGCTGACCTGGTAGTCAGCCGCTCGTCCCATAAAATCACCGGCAGACCTGTCCGCTTTTCTACTTGTTTCTGAAACTCCAGAGTCTTTTCTGCACGATCTCCCATAGAATTGTTCATCATCTTCATACGCTTCTGCAAGTTCCTGAATCCGTGCCAGTGTCCGGCGCAGCTTATTTTCCTCTTTTCTGGTAATCGTCTCCACCGGCTGGGCAGTCCATCCCAACGCATCACTGACTGCCACTCCTACTGTCTTTTCACCATAGTCCAATCCAATTATTCGCATATATCCTCTGTATTATTCTCCAAATTCGTACTAATATAAGCTTTTACAAACTCTTCCAATAGTTCATCCCGCTCCACCTTCATAATCAGGCTCCGCGCATTGTGATAACTGGTAATATAAGTAGGATCTCCGGACATGATATATCCTACAATCTGGCTGATTGGATTGTACCCCTTTTCCCGCAAGGCATCATACACGCTGGCAATGATAGCGGTCACGTCTTCCCCGTCTTCCTGAGGAAACTGAAAAAATTGTGTATTCATCATATCTTCCATAGTCTCACATTCCTTCTGTATGTTATTTCCGAACACAATACCATCTTTATTGTAATATAGATTTTCCTTCTGTGCAAGCAAAGATTCTCAGACATCAGTGTACTTCACAGCAATTTTCACCAAAATCCAACAAGTCTGCTTCCATCTCTTATGAACAGCTTACCGGTTTCTCTTGATTGACACTTGCCTGCTTTTTCCTATTTTACCATAGAAATTCGGTTTTATTTCTGAATTTCTTATAAAATCACAAAAAATCATTCTATTTTTCTTTCATTTTCACCCTGGTTCCGTTATTTCTATCTATCCTGTCTTCTATCAACAACAGAATTTCTTTTGTCAGCATACCAGCTGCCCGACCGGAAACCATGGTATTGGAAGCAGCCTCTGTCTGTACTGCCACACGCACATATTCTTTCGTATAACCGGTCATATAGGTGATACCATTCAAAGATATCTCTTCTTCCAACAACACCGTCTGGCTGCTGCCAATGAGAGACTGCCTGTATTCCTGAGACATCCGTGCTGCCAATGCCATCATCTGATGACTGCGTACTCCTTTGACAGCCTCTGAAATCTGCTGTTCCATCCGATCTGCCACGGTTCCTCTTCGTCTTGAATATTTAAAGACATGCATTTCATAAAAATGAATTTCCTCTGCAAATGCCAGTGAAGCCTGAAACTCTTCTTCTGTCTCTCCTGGAAATCCTACGATCACATCTGTGGTAATGACCGGATTATGAAAATACTTTCGCAAAATGGCACATCCCTGTCTGTAGTCCTGTGTGGTATAGTGGCGGTTCATCCGCTTCAATACACTGTCACAACCGCTTTGCAGAGACAAATGGAAATGGGGGCATACCTTTGGCAGCTGTGCCAATGCCCCTGCAAATTCTTCCGTCACAATCCGAGGCTCCAGAGAACCAATTCGAATTCGTTCAATGGTTTCCACCTGATGGATTGCCCGAATCAATGTCAGCAGTGTCACCAGTTCTCCATTCGGACCGCCCGACTGAGAATCAGCCTCTGTCCAGTCTTTTCCATAAGAACTCAGATGAATCCCTGTCAGCACCACTTCCCGAATGCCTGCCTGTCCCAGTCTCTTGCACTCTTCTACCACATCCTCCAGACTGCGGCTGCGAATTCGCCCTCTCACATAAGGAATGATACAGTAGCTGCAAAACTGATTACATCCATCCTGTACCTTCAAATACGCTCTTGTGTGTTCACCAGTCTGGGAAACTGCCAGCGTTTCATATTCATGCATATGGGTCATATCCGAAACAGCAGACTGCTCCCGACCTGTAAAATAAGCTTCCAGCAACTCCGCGATCTCTTTTTTATGATTATTTCCGATGATCACATCTACCCCTGTTTCTACCAAAACCTCCTCTGACACAGCCTGTACATAACAACCTGCTGCTGCTACTACAGCATGTGGATTGGTCTTTCTGGCACGATGAATCATCTGTCTGGATTTTCGGTCTGCAATATTGGTTACAGAGCAGGTATTGATGATATACACATCCGCCTGCTCCTCAAATGGAACAATTTTGTATCCATTTTCAATCAAAATCTGCTCCATTGCTTCTGTTTCATATGCATTGACTTTACATCCTAATGTATGAAAGGCTGCTGTTCTCATATTTCCTCCGGTTTCCCAAACGTAGCTTTTTAAATAATTTCATTCTTGAATTTTATTTTGTACCTTTGTACAAGAAAGATTACTGAATTATTACATTTTTCATTATCTCTTCATAAAATGTTCAGATTTTTGCTGTAAGCGGTTGACATTTTTCCCACAAAATATTACTATTAAAGTATATTCAGAAGAAGTTTGCAGCATTCAAAAGGGGGAGTCTGAATGATTCTGATTCATTCTTCTAAAAGCCTGCAACCTTCAAGACATTTTGAGGAGGTTTTCTTATGCTTAACGTAAAAATTAACTTAGACTCTATTGAAAAAGTAAAGAGTTTTGTCAATACTTTGACCAGATTCGATTCCGATTTTGATCTGGTATCCGGCAGATATGTCATCGATGCCAAGTCCATCATGGGTATCTTTTCTCTGGATCTGTCCAAAGACATTGAGTTACATGTACACGGTGAGGATGATACCGATGCTTTGTTAGAAGCTTTGGCTCCCTATATCGTAAAATAAGATTCTATCAGTCTGAAACGAATCTAACCCCATAGAAAAGTGGTTTATGAATAGATATTTTCATAAACCACTTTTTGTGTCAGTGGAAAATCCGATAGCACAACACTCACCCTTTTACGGTCTGCATACCACTGTCTCAA
Organism: uncultured Eubacteriales bacterium; assembly: GCA_900321525.1. Lineage (GTDB taxonomy): Bacteria > Bacillota > Clostridia > Lachnospirales > Lachnospiraceae > UBA2942. The sequence goes on along the minus strand of ONWL01000139.1, from coordinate 1,993 downwards.
TGGTATTCATGGCTTCTTCTACTAATCTGTCAATATCTTCTTCCAGTTTCCTCTCGGA
>ONWL01000139.1:0-1880 GCA_900321525.1 uncultured Eubacteriales bacterium | reverse complement strand
ACCGGATGCTTTGCCACAAAAATGGTACAGCAGTCCTCATATGGTTGAATAGAAGTCTCATAGGTGTGAATCTGTTCTGCAAGGGTGACGATCTCCTGCTTGTCAAAGGCAATCACCGGACGGAATACCGGAAGTGTACACACTTCATTGGTTGCATTCAGACTCTGGATCGTCTGGGATGCCACCTGACCGATGCTTTCCCCTGTAATCAATGCCATGGAACCATTCTTCTTGGCAATGGACTCCGCAATCCGCATCATATACCGTCTCATAATGATGGTCAGCTGCTCATGTGGACACTTTTCATAAATATACAGCTGGATATCCGTAAAATTCACAATGTGCAGCTGAATCGGTCCCGCATATTTTGCCACCAGACTTGCCAGTTCCTCTACTTTCTTTCTGGCACGCTCACTGGTGTATGGGGGCGCATGGAAATAGACTGCATCAATGGTCACACCCCGTTTGGCGATCATATATCCTGCCACCGGACTGTCGATTCCACCGGACAGCAGCAATGTGGCACGTCCGGCAGTGCCAAGAGGCATCCCTCCCGGTCCCTGAATCTGAATGGAATACACATTGATAAACTGATCTCTCACCTCTACCCGCAGAGTCAGCTGCGGCTTGTGCACGTCCACCTTCAGTTCCGGATAGGCATCTAACAACACTTCCCCTAACTGGATATTGATATCCTGAGAAGTGAGAGGATAATTCTTTCTGGCACGACGGGCATCTACCTTAAAAGTCACATGACGATCCGGATGTACTTCTCCCATATATGCCACAATTTTCTCTGCCAGCACCGAAAAGCCCTCATCCGGCAGCTGTAACACCGGACAGATCCAGACGATACCAAACACTTTCTGCAATTCTGCAATCAATTCCTCATAATCATACTCTGACAGGGCATTCACATAAATTCTGCCGTATGCCTTTGTAACCGTAAAGTCCCCTTCTACCCGTTCCAAATGCAGTTCAATCTGTCTGATCAGCGCATCCTCAAAAATATAGCGGTTCTTTCCCTTAATTCCGATTTCCGCATACTTGATCAAAAAAGCCTGAAATGTCATCTTCCTTTCCTTTCGTCATGATCCAGTACCTGAACCATCACGCCTTTCCTTACATTGTTGTATATAGTAGGCATTTGCGAAACTCCTTGAACAAAATGAGTCGGGCTGACAAGCTTGCTTGTCAGTATGACGAATGCCGCGAGTGCCAAATATCCAGTTGCCTGCAACGGTATATTTGGCATTTTGAGCAAAAAGCGAAAAAATATTAGTACCGTTGCTGTGAACATCATTCTTACGAATGATTCGAAGCGAGAGCGTGTTTTTCAAATAAAAATTTTGATGAAAAGCGTTCGGTATCATCGTTTCGCAAGTGCCTACATTCTTGTATATTTTCTCAAACGAGGCAATACCTCCTGTAATACCTCGATGGTATAGTCAATCTGTTCCTCCGTGTTAAAGTGTCCAAAGCTAAACCGCAGGGTGGAATCCAGCAATGCCTGGTCTACCCCAATGGCAGTCAAGGTGGCACTGACCGCAGGTTTATTGGAAGCGCATGCGGAACCGGCTGATACGTGTACTTGTCATAAATGTTCAGCGGATAATCTGACGTAAACTGCAGCGACGTAAAAACGTCCAGGCAGAATTCTTTATAAATTGGAAAGAACCATAAACTATATCCCAACTTCTCATAGAGAGCATTCGGCTCTTGTTTACTCTCTATTTCTTGCTGCAAGAGGTCACGCATATCTGTTTATTGTTGGTTAGTGTCATGTAAAGGTGGGTGATTTCATTCACTGTCTTGACACTAAATCGGAGGAACGAGGCAAGAGAGGAAGGTGTTTTGTCAGGAAAAAGTAATAAAAAAAG
>ONWL01000048.1 GCA_900321525.1 uncultured Eubacteriales bacterium | reverse complement strand
CCAGACGCTGCTCCAGTTCTGCGTAAGGCACCTTTAAATATACCACAAAACTGATTTCTGACAAGTGCTTCATTGCTTTTTCTCCATAAATGACACTTCCCCCCGGTGCAATCACCGTATTGTGTACATCCAGAGATGCATTGACCTGCTCTTCAATCTCTTTGAACTTTGCCACTCCTTTGTCATGAATGATTTCATGCAAAAGACTGCCTTCCTGCTTTTGAATCAACAGGTCGGAATCTACAAAATCATAACCCAGCTTTTTCGCAAGCAAAACACCTATGACGCTTTTCCCTGCTGCCGGCATTCCTATCAATGTTATGTTCATGTGTTCTCCCTTATGCAGCCTGTTATGTATTGCTGCGTTTCTTTCCGACTTTGGACTTAACTGTTTTTTTGACACTGTATCCAAAGGTACCCATCTGCTTTCCCAGTCCATAGTACGCTCCATGACTATATGCGATAGGAGCTGCTTTTGTCAAGTCAAATTTTCCTTTTGGATCCATATAAACAGAATCTGCCTGTACCGCCAGCACCTCTGCCAAAAACATATCATGGGAGCCAAGTTCTATTTTCTGCTTCACACGGCACTCAATATTCACCGGACTTTCTGCGATCACAGGCACTGCTACTTTTGTCGCCTTGCCCCTGTGCAATCCTGTGGTGGCAAATTTATCCAAATCCCTGCCTGACCGCACGCCACAGAAATCTGTAGCGTGCGACAGCTGCTCTGTGGTCAGGTTGATGACAAACTCTCCTGTTTCTTCTAACATATGATAAGAGTAGCGGCTTTTTCGCACGGAAATATAGGTCATTGCCGGATCACTGCACACCGTACCTGTCCATGCAATGGTAATGATATTGTCGTGTCCTTCTCTGTCTGCCACAGTGACCAGCACTGCCGGTACCGGATATACCATTGTGCCTGGTTTCCAGATTTCCTTTGCCATCTTCTGCTCCTTCTTGGTGTTCTAACGATTCAGACCATACCTACTCACGCATTGCCTGTGTCAAGCTAGGGATAAACTGCTTCTTTCTGGATATCAATCCCTCTACCATTGTCACACTGTCCTTTGCCGTCACGCCAAAAGCTTTCTGTACCAGTACATCAGTATCTTCTCCCACAAATAACACGGTAGAAGATTCCCCGATGATATTCGTCAACAGTACAAAGATCATATCCACATCTTCTTTTTCGATGACCTTCTTCATGTGAGGCAAAAGACGCTTTTGTAAATCTGCCAGTTCATTCTCATCCATGGAACTGATCTGACCGACTCCAATTCTCTTTTCTTCGATTGTAAATTTCTTATAATCTTGATGAAAAACCTCATCGTCAGATTTATTTTTCAAATTACTACCGGCTGTAAACATATCTTTCGCATAACGCTCTATGGATATACCAGCAATATCTGCCAACGCCAGTGCTGCATTTTTATCAATGGGTGTACAAGTGGGAGAGCGAAACAGCAATGTGTCCGAAATGATCGCACTGCACAGAAGCCCAGCTGTCACTTTATCAATCACTCTGCCATTTTCCTGGTACATCTGATAAATAATGGTAGCAGTGCAGCCAAGTGGTTGATTTCTAAAATACACCGGTCCCCCTTCACCGCCTGGGTACGTTCATTGTGATCCACCAATATAATTCGCTTATTGGTACCACCAAGCAAATTCCGTCTGGAAATCATACCCACATAATGTCCGTTGGTATCTAAAATCGGGAAATCTCTATGACGCACCTTAGCCATCACTTCCCGAATGTCATCTACAAAATCCTCTGTGTCAAATAACTGCAGACGCTCTGTCCGCATAAAATAACTGATCGGCATACTTTGGTTGATCTGCCGCGCCGCCGTAAATGTATCAAACGGAGTACAGATGACCACACACCCTCTCTGCTCTGCCAGCTTTCGAATGGTCAAAGACACGCTGGCCCCATCGCATACCACAATACATCCTGCTTCCATCTCGATGGCACATAGCTGAGACTCATAACGATTCCCCAGAATAACCAGGTCGTTTTTTTCGATGTAATTTTCCATCAGATCCGGATTGGCAGCAGCCACCAGCACCTTTCCACTGGTGTAATATGCCTTCTCATCTCCAACGATCATCTCACCTTCCAATGTTTCTACAATATTGCGATACTGGGTATGTGCAGTAGATAAAATACTGCTCTCAGATGCCTCCATAAAGGAACTTGCAATATCAGTTACTGTAATCAATCCTTCTAATCGGTTCTTTTTTGTAATTGGTAAAGTGACTGCATTCGTTTCATTCATGATTCGCCATGCTTTTTTCAGAGAGATCTCTCTAGAAACACCCTTTAACTCCCGAAATTCAATGTCACAGACCTGGGTTCGTACATCCTCTACAAGTTTTGGTGTCTCTACCCCAAAATATTGCAGCACATACTGGGTTTCCTCATTCAGATTACCCGCTCTGCGAGGCTCATATGTATTATCAGGATCTACCAAATTTTTTAATCTGGCATACGCAATTGCCGAACAAATGGAGTCTGTATCCGGGTTTCGATGCCCAATGACCAGCACACTGTTTTTCTTCTCTGCCATAATACCTCTTTCCCTTTTCCACCAGATCTCATGTCATTCCCGTCATGGGGAATAGACAGTACCACAAATAGCCAAGTTTAACTATTAAACTTGGCATGTGTATCGGGTTCCTTATCCAATTATTCTGCTGCTTCTGTTTCTTCTGTGATACCGGTCAAATCATCTAATACAAAGCTGGAAACACTGTAATCCGGCTGGCTGGCCTTGTAATCTCTATACATGTTACGAAATGTGATACCAAGTGCTGCAATCAGTCCACATGCAACTGCCAAGGATACCACCCATACAATCACCTTATCTGCCAGTTTCTTTTTCTTCTGCTTTGCCAAAATCTGCTTCTTGTTCTTTTTATATTCTTTATATTCATTCATCTTTGCCTGACTCATAACTTTATCCTTCCTCGCTCTATCATTCATTTATTCAATCTATTATTCATTTTCTACATTGATTCGAAATTAATACCTTCCGAATCCATACAAATATGCGTAAACTTTTATGCCTTTTCTCCAAAACAGAAAAAGGATAACAGAACTTGCGCCTGTTACCCTTTTATCATAACACAATCTCACAAGAAAAGAAAACCCCTTTTCGTAATTTTTTCTGTACTTTTTTCTGCACGGCACATGACACAAAAAAGTCACTCTCCTACAAAATACAGAAAGGTATTGTCCAACAGATATGCACTTTTCCATAGGCCTTCTGCTGCTACATAATACTCATAAATACCATTGGCTTTCCCCTCAGAATCCCATGTGCCTCGAATCATGTCACCATTGGTACGGTACTCTACACCGGTATTTTTGTTGCCTTCTGTCCAGGTTCCAGTCCAGGTCGCACCCGTGGCATAAACCATCATACCTTCCCCTGATTTTTTACCAGATGACCAGTTTCCTTCATACCGGTCTCCATTGCTGTATTGATACACCCCATATCCATTCCGATAACCGTTGGACCACTGACCTTCGTAACGTGCGCCACTGACATATTCCATTACACCCTGACCGTTGATTTCGTCATGTTCCCAGTTTCCTGCATAATGGTCACCTTCTGCAAACTGCATGGTACCTTCTCCTGTTCTCATATCCTCGTGATACATCCCTTCATACACACCACCATCTGAATATTCCATCCGTCCCTTGCCTTCCCGCTTCAGATTGACAATCATGCCATCATATCTGGTTCCATCTGTGTACTGTACACCGCCACTCAAGGTCTGTCCATCCCATATGCCGTTATATACATCGCCTTTTGCATTTCGATATATGCCCTGCCCCGCATATACTCCATTGCCCCACATTCCCTCGTACTGACCACCATCTGCATACTGCATGGTTCCCTTCCCATCCGGCTCCCTGTCTGACAGTTCTCCTTCATAGCGGTTTCCGTTTGGGTAAATGACAGTACCTTTTGACAATTGTCCCTGAACCCATTCTCCTTCGTACTGGGTCCCATCCTGATAGGACAATACACCGGTTCCATGAGGAAGTGATCCCCATAATTCGCCTTCATACACACTTCCGTCAGCATAGACAATCTTACCCTCTACCAGATCATTTTTTACAAATTTACCACTGTATACGTTTCCTTCCTCATCTGTATATGTACCGGTTCCGGAACGCTTGCCATTGCTCATTTCTCCTTCATACAAACTTCCATCTGCATATTTCACCCGCACACTGGTCATTTTATCACCAGTCCACGTACCCGTATAAACGATGCCATCCACGTTTTCGTAAGTACCGGTTCCATTGCGTTTATCCTTTTGCCAGCTGCCACGATACACACTGCCATCTGCATAGGTCATGGTACCGGTTCCACTTCTCTGGTCTTCTGCCCACTCCCCTTCGTATACCCCATCATCTGCATAGGTCATAGTGCCGATTCCATCCCGTTTATCGGCCTTCCAGTCTCCTTCATAGGTACCTTTCCTCGCATAGTACATTGCGCCGGTTCCTTCCCGTTTGCCCTCTGTCATGGTGCCTTCATACACATCGCCATTGGCGTATACAGCTTTGACTGCCCCGATCAACACATCATCCACAAACTGTCCTGTAATAGATGTTTCCTCTATCGTGATCCAGGTTCCTTGTCCACTTCGCAGATCCCCTATCCAGCTGCCTGTGTAACTGCTGCCATCGGAATAGCTCATTACACCTGTTCCATTGCGTTTTCCAGCTTCCCATTCCCCATCGTAGGAAGAACCATCATTCCATTCCATTTTCCCGGTTCCATCCGGCAGCATCTCTTTTAAACTGCCATGGTAATAATCTCCATTGGTCCATGTAAAATCACCTTCTGTTAATTCAAGTCCATTCCATTTGCCATATGCCTTATTGCCATTTTCATAGTAAAGGGTACCTTCCCCGTCCGGCAACTGCTCCCGCATATATCCAGTATACAATCCAGATGTACCTGTACTATCGGTCAGTTTTACATCCCATACATACTTCGCAGCATGGTTCATTTTATGTAAAATGTTACCTGTCATACATGCAATTAAAATGACTGCCAAAACCAGTCCTGCAATGAGCAGTTTTTTTCCTCTGCTATAAGGGACTTTGTTTTCTGTTTCCTCGGTATCTTGAGAATCTTCCTGCCCTCCTGTTTCCTGCTGCTGGTCAAAATGAGCATGTGTTTCCTGCTCTGCATCTGTCTGAACCTTACTGGATGCAACAGAGTCCGGTGCAAAAATCTGATCGGGTTCATCCTGCCAGTTTTCTTTGTCCAACACAAAATTCGGAATCACCGGTCTGGTAAATATTTTTGTATCCCAGTCGAAACGCTTTGTTTCTTCTGACAAATCCACTTCTATGGTATCGTCATCATCGATGGTTTTCATTTGCCTGGTGTCATCTGTTGCCATATTCGGCAACTTCTGACCACACATATGGCAAAAGCGTGCCCCTTCTGGCAGTTCCATGTTACAATATGGACACTCCATCCTATCCCCCCCTTTATCATTACGCCCCTGACAGACAAAAAGGCAGCAGTCCCGTATGAGCTACAGTCTGCCGCCTTACATTTTCATCTTATCTGCTGATCGCCATCTTTGCAGCTCCATAAATACCAGCATCATTTTCCAGTGTTGCCAGTTTAATTTCAGCTTTTTCTTTGGAAAGAATTGTATACTTTTCGTAATATTTTTTTATCACGTCAATCAGAATCTGACCCGCTTTTGAAACACCGCCGCCAATGACATACACATCCGGATCAAACCCTAACGTGAGATAAGACAATACCAGCCCCAGATACTTGCCCAAAGTATCCACTGCCTCCAATGCCAGCGCATCGCCCTTTTTTGCCTCATCAAATACATCCTTGCAAGTCAGAGTCTCATACTGTCTCAAAGCAGATGCGGTATCTGTTGCTGCCAGAATTCTTTTTGCCACCTTTACCACACCAGTAGCAGATGCATACTGTTCCAGGCACCCTTTATTGCCGCAGTTACAGCTGTCCGTTTCCTCCGGATTTACGGTCATATGCCCAAGCTCTCCTGCCAATCCACGATTTCCCACAACCATCTTTCCGTTGATGATGACACCACCGCCTACGCCAGTTCCCAATGTGAACAGCACTACATTCTTGTAGCCTTTGCCGCCGCCTTTCCACATTTCACCCAAGGTTGCCACATTGGCATCATTTCCACACTTTACAGTCACGCCACCTAATTTCGCACTCAGTAATTCTGCTGGATTGATTGCCTTCCAGCCAAGATTGACACAAACCGGCACATAACCATCTGCCATAGTAGGACCAGGTACTCCCATCCCCACTCCTTTTACTTCCTCTAAGGCAATTCCCTGTTCCTGCAGCTTCACCTTAATAGAAGTGGCAATATCATCCAAAATATGGCTGCCAGAATTACTTTTGTCTGTTTTGATTTCCCACTTCTTTACTATTCTGCCTCTGCCTGTAAAAATTCCCAGTTTAATGGTGGTTCCACCAATATCTACACCTACACAATAACTCATACGTTTTCTCCTTTTCCCTGCAAGACATCATGTAATCATCCGGAATTGTCCTGCATCTACTGTAAGTATATCACAAAATCAGCAGAATTCCATATGATCTTGTACTTTTCCTTACAAAATGAAACAGGCACCAACCCGTCTTCCGAGTTGGTGCCTGTACATGTACAATCATGCATCAATCGATCAAAAATCGATCCCACTCATCACTGTGCGTTAGATTCTAATGCACTTAAGAAAATCTTTACAGACTCATCACCCCAGAACTTGCGGAACTCGTCAGCCTGTGCCTTCAGATAATCTGCCTCTGTGATCAGAACTTCGTAAGAATAATATCTTACCTTACGGTTCAGCTTTAAGAAACCCTTCTGAACCAGTCTGTTCAGAAATGTAGAAGCTGTGGTTGGCTTCCAGTCGTTCAAGAAACGCTCGTTTACAGCTGTCAAAATTTCAGACAGTGCCAGCTGATGATCAGCGTCCCAGATACACTTCATAATCTGTACTTCTCTCTCGGTTAACTTTGCATTATTCATGATTTTTCCTCCATACATTTAATTACAAAAACTATAATTCTTTTGTATACCTTTACTATATCTGATAGGACTATGTTTGTCAAGTGCAAATTTCTAAATTTTCTAATTTTTTTTCATTTTTTTAAAGGACAGCCGCTATTTTAAGGAAATCTCCTGCAAATAGTCTGCCGTTCGGAGCAAAAATCGTCTCGACTTGGCTCCAGCCACCATCTTACCGATTCCGTTTGCAAATGGACGATGAAATTTCTCTGCACCCTTCTGGTCGTATATCACGCACTCATATTGGTTATACAATACCACAAAACGTCCATTATAAAACACATCCGTATACTCCTGATCAGTATCCACAGACATCTGCTGTTCACCTTCCGCATTATATAAGACTACAGTATTTTGTGGATGATCCGTATCTGCCGAAAGGATCATACCAACACAATCTTCTGTTTCAAATACACTCAAAATCGTTCGTTCCAACGAATATTCCACCATTTTTTTCGGCACCTTTTGCTGGCTTACGGTGTGAATTTGATAAAATGTCACGTTATTGTCCCCTACCGCTACAGCCTTTGTTGCATCAAAAAACTTTACAATGGGTACGATGGTATCTGTGGCACCATACTCGAAAGAACCTGCCAGATATTCATCTGCATCCCCTCCAAAGTTATAAAATACCACTTTATTTTGCATCACACCACTATCCACATACAGATATGACACCATCAAAGTCTTCCCATCACTTGAAACAGCCAAATCCACAGGATATCCTGTGCGTTCTAGGGGCGATTTAATTTCAATATCCAGCCGGGAACCGGTGGATTTGTAATAATAGATATTGCTGACCGTATCACTTTCACAAATCACTGCCGCTACGCCACCCTCGGAAATATCTCCTTTTGTAATAGAAGTTGGTGTGGTACCTGTTCCCGTTACACCAAGCTGTCTGTTACAAATCACCAGCTCAGAACCTTTCTGATCTACAATCAAACTATACTCTCCTCTGGTAACAACTGTAGGATGTGACATGTGGTATGCTGCTGACCACACCACTGTCCCTTTTTCATTGATATAGGAGGCACCATTCTGACTATATTCCAGCACACCGCCTTTCCAGTCCTCGAACTCCACGCTCTGCCCTTCCAGATTCACCTCCCACACCACACCATAACTGTGAAACGTCCTTCCAATATCATATACAAAATATGCCACACCTGCAGCAACAGCCACACAGATTCCAAGCACCCATCCAATCCGAACCCGCCTCCTGTGCTTATGTAATTGGGTCTCATATTCCTGCCGTTCTTTGACTGCATCAGGACTTTCGTCAAACAGAATAATCTGCTTTCCCTTGTCTTTTCTCTTTTTTTTCATCTGTCAATCCTTTCCACCATTCTTCCTCCCCTATTCAGATTCTGTTCCAAATTCGTTTCACTCTGAATCAGTATTATTATACCATACTTTTTTATTCCTGCACCAACAATTTCCATGTATCTTCCTCTTATGGCAGATAAATTCGCTGTCCGTTATAAATCAATGCCGGATTACTGATTCCATTTACCTGGCAAAGGGTAGGTAGCATATCTGTGGTGCCATAAAATGTCAAGCAAATGTTCACCAGCGTATCACCATTTTGTACTTCATAATAGTGCATTCCATTTTTTTCCATTGCACTGAACGCTTCCACGCCGACTTCTATACCTGCTTCCACACTGGACTCCCCAGTTCCTTCCATACCGACAGGTGTTTCCGATGCCGTTTCTGCGGGAAGGGACTCAAAAGAAGTTTCGATTCCTGTTTCGATAACTGGTTCTGTCCCAGGCTCTGCATCTGTTTCACCGATTCCATCGGCAACTCTTTCTTCTAAGCGCGTCTCTTCTTCTGCCGACACAGAAGCAGCCACTGCCAAATACTCTACCGTTTCCTCCTTCTGATTTCCTGTTTGCACACCTCTCGAGGAAGCAAACTGTCCCTGCCATGTGTAAACTGACAAAAATACCACTGCTGCTGCCAATCCGACGCATGCACGACGCAATATTTTTTCCTGACGATTCCCCTTTTGGTTCCTCCGCTCTTGCATAATGGTTCGATATTGTACAATGGCAGTGTCATCTATTGCACCCTCCTCAGAGATCGTCTGTCCGGTTTCCAGCATATAATTTTGCATATCCGGATTTTTTTCGTAATATATGTAAAAACCTCCCGAAGCCTCCAGTCCATCTTCCGTTCCAAATAAAATCCGGGCATCTTCTTCCTGCAACAGAAAGAATATAGATTCTCCTTCCGGATACAAATTCCGATGCATACAAGTCATTTCTGTCTGGTCAAAAAAACCCTCCTCCCGACTATGTAAAAACCAACCAATCAGATCCTGTCCTGGGAAATAATATTCTGCCAATTCTCTTGTCTTTTTCCATAACGGCGTACCTGCTACCATACTTTCCTTTGCCGACAGCAGTCCTTCCATAACCATTGCGCTTTTGATAAAATAACATCTACCAGTGGATTTGGTCTCCCATGTTCCAATCAGAACGCCGCACACAACCTGACTGCTGCGTTTTTCCAGAGCTTTTCGAATATATGTGTAGACATAATCTTCCATATACACACGGTTTTGCCCATCCGTTTCTCCAATCTGACGAATGTTTTTGGGCAACTTTTTTTCACTCCATACTTCCTGATTTTCACTCATTTTTCCGCCCTCCTTCTCATATATTCAAACAGCTCACAGGCATCCTTTTTACTCTTCCTATCCCTAACTGTTCATTCCTTTCACAGTCACGGTCAAGTTACCTTTATCCTACTTTCAAATGCATGCAAATACTGTCACATGCTGGTGTCGAACAGTGAAAATCGTTCGACCAAAACTGCTGCATAAATTTTCCATTGTTGGAAATACTCTTGCTATCTGATTCATAGGCAATTGCGAAACTCTTTGAGCAGACCAAAAACAGCCTGTACATCAGAAATTTTTTCATTTGAAAAACTTTGTGGAACGCCGGTACTTTATTTTTTGAGCGAAAAGCGAAAATGGACATCATTCTTACGAATGATTCGAAGCGAGAGCGTGTTTTTCAAATAAAAATTTTGATGAAAGGCGTTCGGTATCATAGTTTCGCAATTGCCTATATCTGATTCAACCAGAAAGGAGCATTTTCATGTTCGATTCCCATTTCGCCTTTTGGCATACGGTCAACCCAAAAGAACGATGTTTTTCCACAGGTTCTCACTTTTCTGCGGCAAACTTTGGCAGGCAGCTGTTGTCTTACCTTCCAGACCCCGCTATGCCCATTTTGTTTTTATGTATTGGCAGCGATCGCCTGACAGGAGACAGTCTGGGTCCGTTGATTGGCCATCGCCTTTCTCTTTGTACCCTGCCGGACTGCATAGTGTTTGGTACGCTGGCAAAACCAGTTCATGCAGAAAATCTTGCCTGCACCCTTGACCAGATCCGACAGGAATATCCCTCCCACCTGGTCATTGCCATTGATGCGGCACTGGACAAGGAATCCACTATAGGACAAATTTTTTTACACAATTATCCTCTGTTTCCTGGTGCAGGGGTGCAAAAAAGTCTCCCCTGTGCAGGACAAATTTCCATTACCGGGGTAGTTGCCCCCCTTTCTTCCTGTTCCATGACCCAGTTGTCTGAAATTCACCTGTCTCTGGTGGTACAAATGGCAGATTGTATTGTAGAAGGGGTACTGTTGTTTCTTTTGATGAGACTTGCAAAAGAGCATCTGACAGGATTTTAAGTGGATTTCAATTGGCTGCTTTACTTTTTTTCTTTCCTGGGCTATACTACCCATATAGTCAGGTGGAATATTCTTCTCTCCTGACCGATTACTGTTACAGACCAAAGGAGAATCAATATGTTTCGTATGTGGGGAAAAATATGGAAAGAAAATCACCTGATGCAGGATGTGGTGGTGACCAATGAAGACAGGGAATTGAACAGAACTCGAAAAGTACTGCATGGACTAAATGAGATTTGCTCTGCACTGGATTTGAGTGTACCCATCTGGTTGGATGCCAATATCACAGAATTCCAGAAGGTTTCCAAGACACGGTTTTGCGCAGATCATTTCATCGAACAGATTGATTTTGATGCACTGGAAATTCAGGTCATTGAAGAAGATGATTAAACCATTTCAGGAGACAAAATGGCACCACTCTTTGACGAATGGTGCCATCTTCACATTTCACATAAAAATCAGTTGTTTACAGTCTGTTTCTTCACATAAAAGCAATCATAAAATTGTTCTATGGGTACTATCATTACAGACGCTCCATCAGTTTTTCTCTCTCTGCCTCATACCCTGGCTTGCCCAACAGAGCAAACATGTTCTTCTTGTAGCTTTCCAC
>ONWL01000152.1 GCA_900321525.1 uncultured Eubacteriales bacterium | reverse complement strand
ATAAGAGTAATGGAACGAGAAATGAAGAAACAGTGATGGATAGGAGGATGAACATGAAAAGATGAATGAGAAAAAAGCAGAACTGGAAAGAAAAGCACTGACTGTATATCCACATATCAAAAATGGGATGATTTCACATGGTCGAGTGGCAGAAATGTTTGGAATCAGAAAGGACGAATTGATAGAACTGTATGGGAATTTAGGAATGGCATATTTTGATATGGATATAGAAGAAGTGGAAGAGGAGATTTTGATTTATAAAAAATTGAAAAAACATCATAAAAGGAGTAGGTGAAATTGGATAATAGAATGTTAAACGTAGCGGATGAATAATTTTGGGACAGAAATTGAAAACATGCTATCAAAAATTTTATGAGAACTTTTAAAGTTTTTTAAAATTTACAAATGTGAGTGTACAGATAAGGGGAATTCAAAATGGCAAAAGAAGAAAATGTTATTTTATTGGCAATGAGCACGTTTCCGTTTGAAATGAAGTTAAATTGTTATCATATGAAAACAGAAAATATCGAATGCTATTTTAATGGTATTTCACAGTTAGAAGCGGGTACAAAATATTTTTTGCAATTGCTTGCAAATGAAGGGAAAGCAGTGGATCGAATTGTTGTCATTGTATCTGATAAAGCAAAGGCAGTCGTGAACCCAAAGGAAGATGATAGATATAAGGCATACAAATTAAACAGATCACCTAATTCTTTTTATCAGGGAAGAATTCTGGATTACATACAACCGATTACACCTTTGCGGATTGATATTACAAATGCGTTGGAAGAATTGGAGGTAAATCATCCAGATCTTGTCGAGAAAGACTTTATGAGAAAAGATTTTTACAAAGACATAAAGGCAGAGACATTATTTGTGGATGTAAATGAATTGGATGAGTTTGGAAAACCAAATTTGTTGGAAATTATTCATAAAGTCAAAGGAACTGGTGAAAATAAAATTCATCTTTACATGGATATGCAGGGGGGATTTCGAGATGCTGCAGCAGAATTAAATGCGGTAATCGAATTGTTGCAGGGGCAAAATGTTGTATTAGAGGAAAAAGTGGCGACTCGTTTTGAGTCTGAAAATCGAGTTCATGAAATAGAAGAAGTGAGTGAACAATATAAACCTTATGAACTAATTACTGCAATGAGAATTTTCCAACAGTATGGTTGGGGAGATGGTTTGAAAAGGTATTTTGATTCAGAAGAAAATACGGATCAGAATGTAAAAAATCTGATGGAAGCCATTAAAGATGCATCTGATTCGATTAAGCTTTGTAAAGTCAATGAATTTGATCAGGCGATAGGTAGGGTCTCCCAGTACTATAACGAATTGGAAGGACAGCATAGCGGAAAGAATACACTTTTGGAAATTATTTTACAGGACATTGAGAAAGAGTATGGTGATTTGCTTGTGGTAGATGAAAATGAGCAGATGGAAAACCGGCCGCTGCATTATGTGAAACAGATTAAATGGTGTTTGGGAAAGCAGTTTATTCAACAGGCACTGACCATTACAGAATCAAAAATGCCATCGGAATATGTACATTGCGGACTGGTATATTATTATGATCAGGATATGAGTGAGAACGAAGAGGATATGTTGCGAAAGTTTGAAACAATATATTTAAAGAAAAAAGAGAATAAAAAGTCTTTATATATTATGAAAGACTTAAATCACTTTTTTGTTAAATATTGCGTACAGGTGTGGAAGACAAAAAAGGGATATTTTATAAAAATAAGAGATAAAGAAGAGGCAAATGGAGTAGTCCAGGGGGCTACGATGTTGAATTTGAGAAAATATGGTGAGAGGTTGAACAAAAATATAGAGGATTATTCGGAACTTTGTAATCTTCGAAATCAAGTTGCACATGCATCTGAGGAGGGAACGAAATTCTGGAACTACATGAGCGAACGTTATTCGGATGACTATAATTTCCAGCATGGAGAAAGCGTAGAGATTGCAGAAAAACTCAAACAATACATAGCCAATTTTGAAACGCTATACCAGTATGTCAACAAAGAAAAAGTAAAACGCATCGTTGACCTGGCATAACACAACACAAGAGACTTCCCCTATATGAACATTAAGGGCAGTCTCTTGTATTTTTGGCTTATTCTTCTTTTCTCCTATACCTTGTACTCCGTCCCTTCCCCACCATATAAATCTTACCTTGTTCTAACAGGGAAGAGAGCAGTTTACGGGTGGGAAACTCAGTGAACTGCAGTAGGGTCTGGATTTCTTTTCTAGTAAGCAGCTGTCCGCTTTCCAGAAGCTGCAATACTTGTTCCTCCGGAGACTTGGCGGTGTTTTCGTAAACAGGCATGGTTTCCCTTATGATTGTGTGAGCAGCAGGGGAATCTGCAGATCCCTTGTGCAGGGACATCTGTTTGGAAACTTCGGCAGGATGATTTCTGTTTGGCAGGACGGTGACGAAAGAGGCCGCTTCCGGCAGGAAAGACGGCTGCAAACCGCTTTCGGCGTAGCTTTCCACAATTCGCTGAATTCCAGTACCATAGCTTTCGATTAGGTGCAGGCGATAAAATACATTGGCGAGAATCCGGTTTCTAGATTGGGAAACTCCATGCATGATATCCGGCAGAGTCAGCCCTTTCACCAGTCCGCCGATGGACACAAATTCCATGCGGTTAGAGAAAATATTGACAATGGTATCGCCGGAATAATTGTAGTCTCTGTGTATGATGGTGTTGAGCAGGGCTTCCCGAAGGGCATATTCCGGGTAGGAACATTGCTCAATGCGAACAAGCCCTTCAAAATCTGCATGAATGTGATTGAATAGGCTGATATATTCATAAGCCTCTTCTAGCTGTTTTAAAATAGAGCCGAAAAATTCTTTTCGGGTCTGGAAAACCAATTTGTTCGTACCATCAAACACAGCACATTTGATACTGTGTTCGCACTGATCGGATAACAGCAGTGCGGTGTTGGTATAGAAATGATCTCTGTCTAAAATGCCAAGGGTACGCTGGTTTTCTGGCAGGAATCCCACGTTTCGTTTGGCAAAATATTGTGTGGCATAGTGGAAGGTCAGATCTTGATTGAGAGAGCGCGCCTGGTCATAGGTGGTGCCATCACTTTCCCGAATCAGCTCTCGGATCATTTCCTCGCTGGCAGGAATGGAGGCAACACCATGCCGGATATAGACACCACTGGGTTTTAAACCACGGTCTGACAGATGATAAGGCGGACGACCGCCTCTGGTTACGGTAATATGGATTAAATCTTTTTCGTCTACACGAACTCTCTCAATAGAAGTGAAAGGCAATAGATCTGGATGAATCCCATCCCGGATCATACTGCTGATCCGCTCCATATCTTGTTCGGGCTGGGTCAAACCCACGGGGATACCGTCACGGTTTACCCCTACATAAATTTCTCCGCCATCTGTATTGGCAAAGGCAATGATTTCTTTTTTGAAATCATCGTTGATTTGTTCTTTTAATTCCAAGTGACTGCTTTCATGAAATATCATTTTCCTCACTCCTTTTCATCAAAATCGGCAATTACAAAACGTTTTCAATAGAGAGAATAAGCGAATGATCGTGATTGCAAGGGGAACATAATAACAGTATAGCATAATGGCTGCAAAAAGAAAAGTAAAAAATCACGATAAACAAAAATAAATCGTGATGATTTGATTCAATCGTGATTTGCCATAGGAAAGTAGAAATGAAATAAATATGGAAAGATCCAATTTGAGATGGAAGGGAACTGTTTTTTTCTCCCCTTTTCCTTGTATCTTTTCCTTATCTCTGCTAAAATAAATTTAAGTTGAAAGAAGACCGGCGGTAACAAAGAGGAAAGCACAAGAAATCTTTCGAGCGTTTTACTGCTAAGTCAAAAGAAGAACGATGGTAACAAAAAGACAGGCATAAGGGGGACGCACATGGAAGGGCAGACAATCGGAGATTATAAAGTGGTGGAAACAGTCTGGCAGACACCATATACATGTCTATATAAGGCAGTGGAGCAGGTAGACGGGCAGGAGGAAGGTTTTTTCTATGCCTTGAAGCGTCTGCCCTTTGACACAGTGCAGGAACTGACCTTGCAAAGGGAAAAGGAGTATACCCAGCAGATTGCCAACAGCACCAGAGAAAATATTGTGATTCCTATTTTGAAAGTCATTGGAGACGGGACAGCAGAATATGCGGTCATGCAGTTTGCCCATCATGGGTTGTTTTTGGAAGAGGTCATCGAGCAGTTGGAATCTACATATGGGGCAGGACAGATTCCCATGGGCATCCAGTTACAGGTATTGGAAAAGGTACTCCATGCATTGAGAATTCTCCATCACTGTGGCAGCAATCAGAATGGATTTTTACATATGGATCTGCATCCGGGCAATATTTTTCTGGAAAACTGTGTGGTAGAACAGGGAGCGTTTGGGTCTGCCCGTTTTCTGGATCTGCAAAATGCCCTGCCCATGAATGAAAATGGTGTGGGACAGCGGGAGAACAGGCTATATGGAGGCTGTACAG
>ONWL01000267.1 GCA_900321525.1 uncultured Eubacteriales bacterium | reverse complement strand
GTGAGCAGACAGAGATGAAAGAAGATGTATATATATTGGCAATTGAAAGCTCCTGTGACGAGACAGCAGCTGCGGTTGTGAAAAACGGAAGAGAAGTTTTGTCCAATGTGATTTCTTCTCAGATTGACATTCACACCTTATATGGAGGCGTGGTACCGGAAATTGCATCCAGAAAGCATACCGAGCGCATCAATCAGGTCATTGAGCAGGCACTGGAAGAAGCTGGAATGACATTGGAAGAAATGACAGCCATTGCTGTCACCTATGGACCGGGACTGGTAGGAGCGCTGTTAGTGGGCGTGGCAGAGGCGAAGGCCATTGCATTTGCCACAGGTAAGCCTCTTGTGGGGGTACACCATATTGAAGGACATATTGCGGCTAACTTTATCGAGCATCCAGAACTGGAACCGCCATTTTTGTGTTTGGTGGTATCTGGTGGACATACTCATCTGGTACGGGTGAAGGACTATGGAGTATTTGAAATTCTGGGACGCACCAGAGATGATGCAGCCGGAGAAGCTTTCGATAAGGTGGCGCGGGCAATCGGACTGGGGTATCCAGGTGGTCCAAAGATTGACAAGAAGGCAAAGGAAGGCAATGCCCTTGCCATCACATTCCCCAGAGCAAAAGTGGCGGACAATGCCTATGATTTCAGCTTCAGCGGTCTGAAGTCTGCTGTGCTCAATTATCTGAATCATGCCAGGATGATGGGAGAGGAAGTAAACGATGCAGATCTGGCTGCTTCTTTTCAACATGCAGTGGTAGAAGTGCTGGTGTCTCATGCCATGGAAGGAGTCAAAGAATATGGGGCAGATAAGTTGGCCATTGCCGGTGGCGTGGCATCCAACACTGCCCTTCGGGCACGGCTGGAAGAAGAATGTCAGAAGCGCGGCGTGGCATTTTATTGTCCTTCGCCGATTTTGTGTACAGATAATGCAGCCATGATCGGGGCGGCAGCATATTATGAATATGAGAAGGGTGTACGGCATGGCTGGGATTTAAATGCCATTCCAAACCTGAAACTGGGAGAACGGTAGGCAGTCAGGAAACTCCGTTTACTTCTAATGATAATGCCTGCGTACGCAGCTTATCTTTTGAAGGCACACTTTCGTTTCGGAGTTTTCTGATCCCTGAAGACGGATGGGCAAAGGAGATGACTAGGATGAAAACGGCAGCGATTGTACTGGCGGCAGGAAGCGGCAAGCGCATGTATGAGGGCGCAGAGGGTCTGGCAACCGGTGAAAAACGTGTGAAGAAGCAGTATATGGAGATTGGTGACCGTCCAATCTTGTATTATGCCTTAAAAGCGTTTCAGGATGCGGGAGTGGATGAGATCGTTCTGGTAACTGGTGCAGAGGAGATGGACTATTGTCGGGACGAAATTGTGAAACGATATGGTCTCACTGGTGTCAGTGCCATTGTGGCAGGTGGGGCGGAACGGTATGATTCTGTGGAACAAGGGTTACAGGCGGTGCGGGGGGCAGACTATGTATTGATTCATGACGGTGCCCGCCCCTGCATTACAAAAGAAGTAATTGCACGCTGTATGGCAGATGTGCAGGAGTATGGTAGTGCCATAGCGGCAATGCCTGTAAAAGATACCATCAAAAAGGCAGATGAAGGGGGATTTGTGACAGAGACACCCCTGCGCAGCAGTCTGTACCAGATTCAGACACCCCAGGTATTTCGGGCAGAAGTGATGCGCCATGCATATGAAGGATTGCATCGAAGCGGAGTTGTATCCGGCGTGACAGATGATGCCATGCTGGTAGAGACATATACGGACACGCCCATCCATCTGACCAGGGGGGATTATCGGAATATCAAGGTAACCACACCGGAGGATCTGCAGGTGGCTGCATTGTTTTTGCAGAGCCAGGGAAAGATTTGATTGGAGTTGTACGATTGCGGGGACAAACGGACGGCGGAAAACTGTCTGCATGGAGGGGTCTGTCTATAGGCGGTAATCATCCGGAAAACTGTCTGTATCAGTTGGGAGTGTCTATAGGGCAGATATATGGAAAAGTAGAAAAAAGGTACTGTTTTTTGGGAAAAATAAAGTCAAACGATCCTTTGAAAAAAGATTGAAAAAAGTTTCAAAAAAGTGTTGACAGAATCAAAAGGAAGTGCTAGAATAATTTCTGTTGCGGCTGACATGAACGGCAAAGGTCAGAGTCAGAAAGGTTGCAACAAAGAAATAAAAAATCAAAAAAGTGCTTGACAAAACTGATCGGATGTGATACAATGAAATGGCTCTGCTGTGGAGAGGTGTCCGAGTGGTTTAAGGAGCCGGTCTTGAAAACCGGTGACTCCGAAAGGGGCCGTGGGTTCGAATCCCACCTTCTCCGTTGAGACAATTTTGATTCATATTGTTTCTAAATCAACGTCTTGGAGAAGTACCCAAGTGGTTGAAGGGGCTCCCCTGGAAAGGGAGTAGGTCGTTAGTAGCGGCGCAAGGGTTCAAATCCCTTCTTCTCCGTTGGTCTTCAAGAAGACCTGCACCTTGACAACTGAACAGTATAACCAACCTCGAAAATTCTTAAAACTCTGGAATCTGAACTGTTGGATGACCAG
>ONWL01000137.1 GCA_900321525.1 uncultured Eubacteriales bacterium | reverse complement strand
GGAAAGGCAGATGCGGCATTGGCAGCCTCTCTATTCCACTATAAAGAACTGGAAATCAAAGATCTGAAGCAGTATCTGGCCGACAGAGGGGTGTCGGTGCGTCTGTAAAGAGAAATAAACAACAGAGAGGAGAAAAGGGATGGCAGCAATCAGCAATGACTGGTTACAACCCTTAAGTGGTGAGTTTAAGAAACCATACTATGTAAAGTTATATCAGAAAGTGTTGGAAGAGTATCGTTCTACCAGAGTGTTTCCGGAATCAGACGATATTTTCAATGCGTTTAATCTGACTCCCCTGTCGCAGGTGAAAGTGGTGATTTTGGGGCAGGATCCCTATCATGGAGAGGGGCAGGCACATGGGCTGTGTTTTTCTGTGAAACCGGGAATTGAGGCACCTCCTTCCCTTGTGAATATTTATAAGGAATTACAGGATGATTTGGGGTGTACGATTCCAAACAATGGCTTTTTGGAAAAATGGGCAAAGCAGGGGGTACTGTTGCTCAATACAGTACTGACGGTACGTGCCCATCAGGCGTTTAGCCACAGAGGAATCGGTTGGGAGGAATTCACCGATGCGGCAATCCGGGTGTTGAATGAGCAGGATCGTCCGATCGTCTTTTTGCTCTGGGGGAAACCGGCCCAGATGAAAAAGAGCATGTTGAACAATCCAAATCATTTGATTTTAGAGGCGCCTCATCCAAGTCCCCTATCTGCTTACAGAGGATTTTTTGGATGTAAGCATTTCAGTCAGGCCAATGCATTTTTGACAGCACATGGAGAGACTCCGATTGATTGGCAGATTGAAAATATATAATCTAAAGGAAAGAAGCGATTGCTTCGGAATGGAGAGAACATGAGTTTATTAGAGTGGCTGCGTATCCTTGTGATAGGCATTGTAGAGGGTGTTACCGAGTGGCTTCCGGTCAGCAGTACAGGGCATATGATTCTGTTGGATGCAATCTGGGGCCCTTCCGAGCCGGAGATCATGACACCGGAATTTTGGGAATTGTTCGAGGTGGTCATCCAGTTGGGGGCCATCTTGGCGGTTGTGACGATTTTCTGGGAGAAGTTGTGGCCTTTTGGAAAGCGTTCCAGAAGAGAGCAAGTACAGACGATAGAACTTTGGAAGAAGGTCATCATCGGCTGTATTCCGGCAGCGGTATTGGGTTTGTTACTGGATGACTGGATGGATACGTATTTGTATAATGCATATGTAGTGGCGGCAATGTTGATCGTGTATGGAATTGTATTTATCCTGATTGAATCTGTGCACAGAGGAAAGGTATTTACATTAGAACATATCGAAGGGCTGACATACAAGACGGCATTTCTGATTGGATGTGTGCAGGTACTGTCCCTCATTCCGGGTACTTCCAGATCTGGTGTGACCATCATTGGTGGTATTCTTCTTGGATGTTCCAGAACAGTGGCTGCGGAATTTACTTTCTTCCTGGCCATTCCGGTAATGTTTGGCGCCAGTGGACTGAAACTGGTAAAATATCTGTTAGAAGGCGTTTCCCTGTCCGGTATGCAGATTGCAGTGACCATTGTGGGCATGGTAGTAGCATATGCGGTGTCTATGATATCCATTCAGTTCTTGATGGACTATGTAAAGAGACATAGCTTTAAGGCATTTGGATGGTACCGCATTGCATTGGGTATTGTGGTGTTGCTGTTCTTCACGCTGGTTCGGTAGAAAATCAAATTTTTGCAAAAAGTTGAAAATAGGACTTTACAAATCAGCAAAGATTGTATACAATAAGGATAGCTGTTCAAGCAGCAAACAGAATAAGCATGTAGCGATAGAGAACCAAAGGCGGTTATAGTCGGGGGTTCTCTATCTTTTTTTTGAAAGATTAAGATCTTCGAGGACAATTGCTGAAATGAGGGGTTCTGTTTGTACAGGGAGGGCAGAGCATGTACTGGTCAGAGGAGGCATGCATTTCAGGCAATACCAGGTGTGAATCGACAAATTGTCTGATATTTTTTTGAAATTTTTTGAATTTGCAAATTATCTGACAATGGAACATGAGACCTGAAAAGGGCAACCCAGTGTTGCGAAATATGGAGGAATGAGTGAGATGGAAGAAACAAAAAGAACTTCTGTCGGCTTATATGAGCCGCAATTTGAGCATGATAACTGCGGGATTGGTGCGGTAGTGAATATCAAAGGCGTGAAAAGCCATGATACTGTTGCCAATGCCCTGCATATTGTGGAGAATCTGGAGCATCGTGCCGGTAAAGATGCAGAAGGCAAGACCGGTGATGGTGTAGGTATTCTGGTACAGATTTCCCACCGCTTTTTTGCAAAGGTCTGTAAAGAAGCTGGGATCCCAATCGGAAACGAGAGAGAATACGGCATCGGTATGTTCTTCTTCCCACAGGATGAACTGAGCAAGCGTCAGGCCATGAAGATGTTTGAGATCATCGTGGAAAAGGAAGGTTTGCAATTCCTTGGCTGGAGAGAAGTACCGACCCAGCCGGAGATTTTAGGGAAAAAAGCAGTGGATTGCATGCCATGTATCATGCAGTGTTTTGTGCAGAAACCGGCAGATGTGGCATGTGGCATTGATTTTGACAGAAAGCTGTATGTTGCAAGACGTGTCTTTGAGCAGTCCAATGATAACACCTATGTGGTATCTTTATCCAGCCGTACCATCGTATATAAGGGCATGTTCCTGGTAGGAGATTTGAGAAGGTTCTACTGCGACCTGCAGGATTCGGATTATGTATCTGCCATTGCAATCGTCCATTCCCGTTTCAGTACCAATACCAACCCAAGCTGGAAGAGAGCCCATCCGAACCGTTTTATCGTACACAACGGTGAGATCAATACCATACGGGGCAATGCAGATAAGATGCTGGCTCGTGAGGAAATCATCCAGACTGGTTTATTAAAGGATGAACTGCACAGAATCCTGCCAGTGGTGAACACCGATGGTTCTGACTCTGCTATGTTGGACAATACACTGGAATTTTTACATATGAGTGGCATGGATCTGCCGTTGGCAGTGATGATTACCATTCCGGAGCCTTGGATCAATGATAAGGCAATGCCTCAGAATAAGAAGGACTTTTATCAGTATTATGCAACCATGATGGAGCCATGGGATGGTCCGGCGGCCATCCTCTACACCGATGGTGATATCATGGGTGCAGTATTAGACCGAAATGGTCTGCGTCCTACCAGATATTATGTGACATCGGATGACAACATCATCCTGTCTTCAGAAGTGGGCGCCATTGACATCGACCCATCTATCGTCATCAGGAAAGAGCGTCTTCGTCCGGGACGTATGCTGTTAGTAGATACCATAAAAGGCGAAATCATCAATGACGAAGACCTGAAAAATCAATACGCCAACTACAAGCCATATGGAGAGTGGCTGGATGCCAACCTGATTCATCTGAAAGATCTGAAGGCGCCCAACAAGCGTCCGCCTCGTTATGAGGGAGAGGAACTGCTGCGGATCATGAAGACCTTTGGCTACACTTACGAGCAGCTGCGCACCATGATTCAGCCTATGGCCCAGAATGGTTCCGAACCTATTTCTGCTATGGGCGTGGATACTCCATTGGCTGTGCTGTCCAGACAACATCAGCCCCTGTTCCATTATTTCAAGCAGCTATTTGCACAAGTGACCAACCCGCCAATTGATGCCATCCGGGAAAAGATCGTCACTTCCACTACTGTATACTTAGGGGCAGGTGGCAATGTGTTGTCAGAAGAACCGGAAAACTGCAAGATGCTGCGCATCGACAATCCGATCCTGACCAATACAGAAATGCAGCGGATACGAAATATGAAAGTAGAAGGATTCCAGGTGGTGACAGTTCCATTGACCTTCTATAAGACTACGCCTCTGGCAAGAGCAGTGGAGCATCTGTTTGTAGAAGTAGACAGAGCCCTTCGGGATGGTGCCAATATCATCATCCTGTCAGACCGTGGCATCGATGAGAACCATGTGGCAATCCCATCTCTGCTGGCGGTTTCCGCATTACAGCATCATCTGGTGGTGACCAAGAAGAGAATGTCCATGTCTTTGATCTTAGAGACAGGAGAGCCCAGAGAAGTCCATCACTTTGCCACTTTGTTAGGCTATGGTGCCAGTGCCATCAATCCGTATCTGGCGCAGGATGCCATCGGGTATCTGATTGACAGCGGTATGCTGGATAAGGATTACTATGAAGCTGTGGCAGCATATAACAGTGCAGTCATCAATGGCATTGTGAAGATTGCATCTAAAATGGGCATTTCCACCATTCAGTCCTATCAGGGTTCCAAGATTTTTGAGGCGATCGGTCTGAATCATGATTTTGTGGAGAAATATTTTACCAATACGGTCAGCAGAGTAGAAGGAATCGGCATCGAAGACATCCAGAATGACATTGAAACACTCCATTCTGCTGCATTTGACCCGCTGGGATTGAAGGTAGACCGTACACTCACCAGTCCGGGCAGCCATAAGGCACGTTCCGGTGCGGAAAAGCATCTGTATACCCCTGCTACCATTCATTTGCTGCAGGAGGCTACCAAAAATGGAGATTATGCAGAGTTTCTGGAATATTCCAAGTTGATTACCGAGCAGGATGATGCCATGAATCTGCGTGGTCTGTTGGATCTGAAATATGCAGAAGACGGCGGTATTCCGGTAGAGGAAGTAGAATCAGTAGACAGCATTGTCAAGCGGTTTAAGACCGGCGCCATGTCCTATGGTTCCATTTCTCAGGAAGCACATGAGACCATGGCAATTGCCATGAATATGATACATGGAAA
>ONWL01000138.1 GCA_900321525.1 uncultured Eubacteriales bacterium | reverse complement strand
TGGGAATCAGATCCACTTCTGCTGCCAGCGGACGGATTTCTGTGATGGCACGTCCATCCGGTCTCTTGTGATCTTTCAGGATCATCTTGCGGACGGTCTTCTTCTCGAACTGATACAGCGCATCTGCTACCAGCTCCAGCCACTCTGGATGGGTCTCTTCATAACGTTCACGCAGCTGTGCGTCCAGCTCGTCCATATTCTTCTCTCTGGTCTGCTTGTCATCTGTAAAGACAGCCACTTCCATCTTCTCCGGTGTGATGAAATCTACCATATCCTGGTACATATCTTCCGGTACCTTGCAGCTGGTATAGGTAAACTTCTCCTTGCCGCATTCTGCCACGATGGTGTCGATGAACGCAATGATCTCTTTGTTCACTTCATGTGCCTTGAAGATTGCCTCGATCATCACATCCTCGGAAACCTCATTGGCACCAGCCTCGATCATGATGACCTTCTCTCTGGTGGAAGCAACGGTCAGCTGTAAATCAGATACCTGCTTCTGTGCAGCGGTAGGGTTGATGATCAACTCTCCATCTACCAGACCTACATTGGATGCAGCAGTAGGACCATCAAATGGAATGTCAGAAATCGCCACTGCAATGGCAGCACCTAACATAGCGGTTACTTCCGGTGCGCAATCCGGGTCTACGGACATGACCATATTGCTTAAGGTCACTTCATTTCTGAAATCCTTTGGGAACAATGGACGCATAGGACGGTCAATCACACGGGAAGTCAGGATAGCATGCTCAGATGCTTTTCCTTCTCTCTTATTGAAACCGCCTGGAATCTTTCCCACTGCGTACATCTTCTCTTCATACTCTACACTCAACGGGAAGAAATCAATGCCTTCCTTCGGTGCCTTTGCTGCAGTTGCAGTAGACAATACGGTGGTATCACCATAGTGCATAAAAGCAGCGCCATTGGCCTGTGCAGCCACTCTGCCGATGTCTACGGTCAGGGTTCTGCCGGCTAATTCCATTGAATAACTTTTGAACATATTCTCCTCTTTTCTATGCGGATTTACAAACCGGAACCACACGCCGCACACGTTTGTGTTCCTTCTAGACAGTTACATACCGTATCTGTTTACAGAAGAAAACTTCATTCCGAAACTACTGAAAAAAATACAGTCTTCATAACTGTTCCGTTCTTTCACAGTGACCAGATTTCTATATCCTTTTCAGCGGTCTCGGGTTTCTTCTGTATGTGTATAATAGAACTTTCCCATCTCACAAAAATTTTCAGACGGCAATGACATGGAACGATTATACTCTTTCGCAACTGTCTAATCTCTTTACAGTTACAATTTCTCCTTAAAAAAGGGTGGAATCAAAACTCCACCCTTTCGGAAATGCACAATAGCTGAACTGGTAACAGATTACTTTCTGATTCCTAACTTTGCGATCAGCTCACGATAGCCTTCCAGATTCTTCTTCTTATAATAATCCAACATACC
Source organism: uncultured Eubacteriales bacterium (assembly GCA_900321525.1). GTDB lineage: Bacteria > Bacillota > Clostridia > Lachnospirales > Lachnospiraceae > UBA2942. The sequence continues at coordinate 7,703 of ONWL01000138.1, read as the reverse complement.
ACGTCTCTGACCTACCATCATCAGCAGACCTCTTCTGGAATGATGATCCTTCGGGTTCTCCTTCAGATGCTCTGTCAACTCCTGAATACGTGCGGTTAAAATTGCGATCTGAACCTCTGGAGATCCTGTATCGCCTGGCTTTCTGCCGTACTCTGCAATAATCTGTGCCTTCTTTTCTTTGGAAATCATAGTTCCAACCTCCTAAATCAAAATTCTTACCGGATACTAAGCACTGGCTGGAGCAGCCACATGCTGGGCATCGGTGCTTTCATGTGTCAATTCACACACTTAGACAGTGTAACACATCTATATAGAAAAGTCAAAGACTTTTTTCTAATCTCCGATGATATTCCGGATCATAACAGGCTCAATGTAATTCCACTCATTGATACAAATTCCTTTCTTTTCACTGGCCGCATGAATGATCTTGCCATCTCCAATGTACATGGCCACGTGACTGATGTATGGACCTAATGTTTCATAGAAAATCAAATCACCCGGCTTCATCTCTTCCGGACTGACCTGTCTGCCGTCTGTCGCCTGCTCGATGGATACTCTGTGGATGATGATACCCTGTGCCTCATACAGCCGCATTACATAACCGGAACAATCTACTCCTACACCCAGAGTGGTACCACCCCAGACATACTTCCCCCCCAAATATTCAAATGCCATGCTGACCAGATTTCTTCTGGTTTCAGAAAGCCCCTGGTATTCTTTGATGATATAAGCACTTGGTAAGAAATAGTCTACCGATATAAAATCATTGGATACATAGCCAGTTACATTTTCCAGCACCTGAATCTGGGTCCAATTGTCATACTGCTTCACGATGGGATATCGGTCCTTCACACTGACACGCAGCATCACATTGGTCAACAGCGAAGGTCCTTTGCGCACATTCAGGATCTGGGCAGTAACCACTGCCTTCTGCTCTGCATGCTCCACTGCCAGTTCCTCTGCCTCTTCCCCTGTGGCCACATATTCCTTGGTCACATATCCATAGGAATCACCTACTCGTACCTTGTACCAGTCACCGGTCTCATCAATGATTTCTAGCCCGGCATACTCCACTGCCTTACCGATGATCAGACCATCCTCTTTTGCACTTTCCCGGATGTTTAGGTTGTTGGTAACATTCTTCACTACACCAAGCCGCTGGTATTGATTCAGCACACTCTTACGAGCCTCATATGCCAGCCGCTCCTGCTCTTCCTTTGACAGTGTTTCCTCCTGTGTGGTTTCCTCTTCCGTCACAGTCTCTTCCACAGTCTCTGTCTCACGGATGTTTTCTGATTCCAAAACATCTGCACTGCTATGTATGGTCTCTTCTTGACTTTCTGTCTGTTCATCCACTCCGGCCTTTCCCAAAACCGATGCGGATTTTGCGCTTTCATACCCACTTTCCGGCTGCTGCAACTTGCCTGATGCAGTGGCACAGGCAGCCATACATACTGTAACCAAAACTGTTCCAATTGTATATTTCCATTTTTTCATTTTCAATTCATCCTCTATTCCAAAGCCTCTCATCTCAGGAATATCCAGCCGTTCTATCCCTTGTCTGACACATGGGACTGCTCCTTCATACAACTGACGTTCAACCAGATCTCTCCCTTATGTCTCTTCACCCTTGTCAGAAACATCTGTCTGCCGGTCAAAGTATTCCCTTCCTGACCGGATGTCCGCTGTCATTTGCCTCTGCAGTTCTGGTATTCCTGCAAACTTTTGTTCCGCCCTTACAAAAAAGTATAACATAACTGCAATCTCTTTTCCATACACATCTGCATGAAAATCAAATAAAAATGTTTCCAAAAGTAGTCTGTGTTCCTCTGTTACGGTAGGTTTGTATCCGATGTTTGCAATTCCCTTATAAATGCATCCATCTATTTCTGCTTTTGCACAATACACACCAGCCGGTGGTACGATTTTTTCCTCATCCGGATATACATTCATGGTCGGAATGCCCAACGTTCTGCCTAGCTGCCTTCCATGTACCACCTCTCCCCGATAGGAATATGGATATCCAAGCATTGCATTGGCATGTTCCATATTTCCTGCTAACAATTCCCTCTTAATCAGCGTACTGCTGATTTCTTCTTCGCTAACCGGATCGATTTCCTTGTCCACTACCACAACCTGATAGTCATATTGAGCTGCATATTGGCGCAGCATCCCCACATCTCCCCGCCTCTGGTATCCAAAGTGACAGTCTGTCCCCACCACAATGACGGCAGCCTGACACTTTCCCACCAGAATCTCACAGATAAAATTCTCTGCTGACATATGAATCAGCTTCTGGTCACAGGGATAGGAAATTAGGTAGTCTATCCCTGCCTGTTCCAGCGCAGCAGTACGCTCTGCTCCTGTCATCAACTGACCGGAGCGTGTCCCCTGTACGATAGAAGCCGGAGGCACAGAAAATGTAAATACCACACTATCTAATTCTTCTGTTTTGCATGACTGCAATGTGTGAATCAGTTTTCTATGTCCCAAGTGCAGTCCATCAAACTTTCCCAGTGTAATCACTGTTCTGCGTGGCAATTGAAAATGTTCTGTGTTGATCTGCCTCATCGTCTGTTCAGGTTCCTCTCTCTTCGTTTCTTTTTCTCGTTCTATTTATGTTTTATCTCTTTTTGTAGTTCTACTTTTCACTTATGTCCATTATGAAATATCAATATCTAAGTATCAATTTTATTTTCCCTGCGTATAAAACATCTTCTCCGGAAAATACCGATGCTTTTCTCCATTCCATTGAAAGATGCCGATAAACTGTCTCTGATGGTCATATAGAAGAATCTGCTCAGCCCCTTCCGGCAATGGAGTGGCAAAGTGACTTTTCTTCACCGGATTGCCGTTGTACACCAGACGGGCGGCTGCTTCCTTCACTGCCACCCTTGGATGATCCGGAAATAAATCCGGCACCTGAATCAGCTGATGTTCCACCGTTCCTGCATCCCGTAGCGCTTCTATTTCTGACAACGTCTTTGCCTGCGCCAAAGAAAAGACACCCACTCTTGTCCGAAGCAACTGCTCCATACAGCCATGACATCCCAGCTTCTGACCGATGTCATGGCAAAGAGTACGAATGTAAGTTCCCTTGGAGCAGGTCACTTCCATCCGAATCCGGGGCAATGCCACCTCCAAAATCCGAATGTCACGAATGTACACGGTTCTGGCTGCCCGCTCGACCACCTTGCCTCTGTTACGGTGACTTCTGCCTCTGCCAGCACTGTTCCGCTGATGTCCTGGGTATCGGTCTCCTTACCAAGAAGCAACACTGTTTCGTATGTCTTATCCCTGTCCGTTAACAAGTCGCATACCTTTGTGGCGCTGCCCAGACACACCGGCAATACCCCTTCTGCATCCGGGTCTAAAGTACCGGTATGTCCGATTTTTTTCTGCTTCAAAATGCGCCGCAGTTTTGCCACTACATCATGAGAAGTATATCCCTTCTCCTTATATACGTTGAGTATTCCATCCATTATCCTTTATTCTCCTGCAGCTGTTTTTCTACAAAAGGCAGGATCCCATTGATCACATCATGGCAGGTTCCTGTCATACTGCAGCCTGCTGCCCGCACGTGACCGCCGCCCCCAAACTGATTACACAGCACATTCACATCTACGATCTGTTTGGAACGGGTACTGACTTTAAACTGTCCCGGTGCCACTTCATAAGCAAATATGGCACAATCCACTCCTTTTGTGTCCCGGAGTTTCTCCACGATTCCATGGGTATCCTGAATGGTGGCGCCACGCTGCTCCATGGTCTTTAATCGGATATAAGAGTAAATGCATCTGCCATCCAATAACAGGACACTTGCCTGCAATGCTTCTGCTAACATCTGCTGCTGTACATAAGTCTTAGTGAGAATGGTGTCTGTCAAAATCCGATCAAAAGAAATTCCCCTGTCAATCAGATCGGCTGCCGCACGCATGGTATCTCCTGTCACATTGCTGTACTTGAAAATACCGGTGTCATGGGCTATACCGGTATACAGACATTCTGCCGTTTCCTTCCCAATCTTCTCCTGATCAAATAATTGATACAATATTTCTGCGCAGGCACTTGCGTCCGGCAGAATATAATTCTGCCCCGCATAGCCTGGATTGCTCACATGATGATCAATGCACAAAGTTCTGTCTGCAGTCTGAAAATATTTCTTTCCCAGTCCGATTCGCTCTAAGTCCGCACAGTCCAATGAAATAAACAAGTCATAAAACTGAATGGAACTGTCACTGTGCTTCACCTGATTTTCATACCGCATAAAAGAAAAAGAGGGGTCATAGGGGTCCAGATACACATCTGCCTGCACCTGGGGAAAATTGTCTGCCAGATAATTTTTCAGTCCCAGACAGGAGCCTACACAGTCCCCGTCTGGCTTTACATGACCGGTGATGCACACACGCTTCACACCGGTCAATACCTGTTCAAAAAAATCATTCCTCATCTTCTAATGTTTCCTCTTCCTCTGCTTGATCTGTCAAATCTTTTGTGACCTCATTGATCAGATTGGTCATGTGCACCCCATATTCAATGGACTGATCCAGAATGAATTTGATCTCCGGCGTCACACGCAGATTCACCGTCTTTGCCAACATATGGCGGACAAATGGCGCGGCATTCTTCAAGCCTGCCATAGTGTCCTTCTGGGCCTGCTCATCCCCCAGTACACTGATATATGCCTTGCAATATTTCAGATCCGGCGTGACCTCTACTGCTACCACAGAAGTCATGGGATGAATCCGTGGATCTTTGATCTCACTGCGGATGATATTGCTCAGTTCCTTCTGCACTTCCCCATTGATTCTGGTATTCTTAATACTGTTTTTTCTCATTTTCCATCCTATCTTGGTACTTCTACCATCTTATACGCTTCCAGGATGTCGTCTTCCTTGATGTCATTCCACTTCTCCAGTACGACACCACACTCGAAGCCTTCCTTCATTTCCTTTACATCATCTTTCAGATGCTTCAAAGATGCCATCGGGCCGTCAAAGACCACTTCGCCCTCTCTCTTTAAGCGGATGCTGCACCCGCGCTGCAATACACCGTCTGTCACATAAGAACCAGCAATCACACCGATACCGGACGCTTTGAATGTGGCACGAACGATTGCATGACCGATGATCTTTTCCTCAAAGATCGGGTCTAACATACCCTTCATAGCTGCTTCCACGTCTTCAATTGCCTGGTAAATGACACGGTACAGTCTCAAATCTACCTTCTCACGCTCTGCCATTGCCTTTGCCATTGCATCCGGGCGTACATTAAAGCCAATGATAATCGCATTGGAAGCAGATGCCAATACCACATCAGACTCATTGATGGCACCTACACCGCCATGGATCACTTTTACGACCACTTCTTCATTGGACAGCTTCAACAGAGACTGCTTCACTGCCTCTACAGAACCCTGTACATCCGCCTTGATGATCAGGTTCAGCTCCTTTAAGTTACCTGCCTGGATCTGACTGAACAGACCATCTAAAGTCAGCTTAGAACGTGTCTCCTCAATCATCTTCTCACGGCCTTCGGAGATAAAGGTCTCTGCAATGTTACGTGCTTCCTTATCGGTCTTGGTGGCGATCACCACATCACCTGCATTTGGCACATCATTCAGACCCAGGATCTCCACAGGTGTAGACGGATCGGCTTCCTTCACACGTCTGCCCTTGTCATCGATCATAGCACGCACTTTACCATAACTGCATCCTGCGGTAATGTTGTCGCCTACATGCAGGGTACCTTTCTGAATCAGCACCGTGGCAACCGGACCTCTTCCCTTATCCAACTGTGCCTCAATGACCAGACCACGGGCATTGCGGTTTGGATTGGCACGCAGTTCCTTCATCTCTGCCACCAACAGAATCATCTCCAGTAAAGTGTCAATCCCCTCGCCAGTGTGTGCAGAAACCGGTACGAAGATGGTGCTGCCGCCCCAGTCTTCCGGAATCAATTCATACTCACTTAATTCCTGCATGACACGGTCTACATTGGCACTCATCTTATCAATCTTGTTAATGGCCACAATGATCTCTACACCGGCAGCCTTTGCATGGTTGATGGCCTCGATGGTCTGTGGCATCACTCCATCGTCTGCTGCTACTACCAGAATGGCAATATCCGTAGACTGTGCACCACGCATACGCATGGCAGTAAATGCTTCATGTCCTGGTGTGTCTAAGAAAGTGATATTTTCTCCCCTGCACTTTACAGTATAAGCACCAATATGCTGTGTAATACCGCCGGCCTCTTTTGCTGTTACATTAGAAGAACGAATCTTATCCAGCAAAGACGTCTTACCATGGTCTACATGACCCATAACGCAGACAACCGGCGGACGTGGTACCAATGTATCTTCCGGATCTTCCACATCCTTCAGCAATTCTTCTAATACATTGACTTTGATTTCCTTTTCACAAATACAATTATATTCCAAGGCAATCTCTTCTGCCTGCTCATATGTTAACTCAGAGTTGATATTGACGATATTGCCCTGTAAAAACAGCTTCTTGATCACTGCTGCCGCTGGCTGTTTCATCATATCTGCCAGTTCTTTTAAGGTAATGGTCTCCGGCAGAGTCAGTGTCTTGATACCGTCATCCTCCACCTGTGCAGGTGCCGGTGTATTTTTATTCTTACCGGCATTCTTCATCTTATCGAAGTTACGGATATTCTCCTGCTTCTTTCCGTTCTTCTCCTCGTTCTGTCTGTTCTTTTCACGGAGCTCACGTTCCTTCTTGTTCATGCCCTTTCCGCCACGAGCATCATTCTTGTTCATAGCAGGTGCCAGGTCCATGCCGCCGCTGTTCTTCCGGTCATCCCGTCTTCTGCTCTGTGGACGCTCCTGGGCACTGTCCCTATCCTTATTATAACCGCCCTGATTGTCTCTGCCACGGTTGTTATAGGAACGATTGTCATCGTCACGCTTCTGATAGCCACTGCCATCCCGTCTTCCATTGCCCTGGCTTCTCTGTCTGTCAGAGCCATTGCCACTTTGCCCGTTTCTGCGATTGCGATCTCCGTCACGACGTCTGTCTCCGTCACGTCTGCTGTGGTCACCGCCGCCAGCTGCTGCACGTTTCTCTGCTGCCAGCTTTGCAGCGGCCTGAATTTCCTTTGCACGGGCAATGGCACGACGTTCTGCCTCTGCTCTTGCAGCTGCCTTTTCCGCTTCGATTTCCTCAGGAGTCTTCTCTTTTGGCTCCTCCACGATCTGTGTTTCCTTTGCCACTTCTTCTACAGGGGTCTGTGCTGTGGTCTCTGGTGTCTCTGTTACTGGAGTGGTCTTTGTAACAGAAACAGATTCTACCACCTGCTCTGCCGCCTTTTGTGCAACGGTCTGCTCTGCTTGAACGGTATCCTTGATTTCTGCAGTCTCTAGCACAGCCTCTGAAACAGGCTTTGCCTGCTTTTTCTTCACCGGTGCTGCCTCACCGCTCTTTTCTCCTGTAGCAGCCGGCTTGCGACGACGACCCGGAGCCTTCTTTTCTCCTGTGGAAGAACCGGTCTTTGTCTTATTTCCGGAACTGATTGGTTTTTCACTGTTCTGCGAACGTACCACTACAGCCAGTTTCTTTTTCTTCTTAAACGCATGTTTTACAATTTCTGTCTGTTCTTCGTTTAATAAAGTAGATGCATCTGCACTTACTCCTTTTTTCTGAAGCAGTTTAATTACTTCTGCTTCCGTCTTTCCATAT
>ONWL01000134.1:4839-6967 GCA_900321525.1 uncultured Eubacteriales bacterium | reverse complement strand
ATCTAAACTATACAGAAGAAATGATATCTTGGGTAATTTTTGCTTATGATAAAAATATAGATAAAATTCGTGCTTCAATAAGATCTAGAGGTCCTATTATTAACGATGTAGCATCAAATTATAATGGGGGTGGACATGTATATGCATCCGGAGCTAGACTTAATAACTTTGATGAAGTAGATGAAATGATAAAAGAATTAGATAGAGTTTGTGAGGATTATAATGAAAAGAATTAATAAAGGTTTTACATTAATAGAATTAATGGCAGTAGTAGTTATTATATCATTAATAGCTATTTTGACATTTCCAAACTGGAAGCAGCGATTTTGGAAGGAGATGGAAAAATCAGCTTTCTTCCGAAAGTGTCTGACCGCCCACTGACTCCTTCCGATTTGAATTTGACACCGGGACAAGACTATATGGTGGCAAATGTCATCATAGATGGGAAAATCAGAAGGGAAAACCTGCGTCACACCGGCAACGATGAGAAATGGCTGCAAAGGCAGATCAAAGGGCAGGGAGCCTCTTCTATCGAAGACATCCTGCTGGCAACCTGTGATGCCAACAATAAAGTAACAGTTTTCATGAAAGAAACCAAAAAGAAACCGGTAGACCTGTTGATGTAAACAGTTTGCTCTTTTCGCATCATTCTGATTGATCAAATCCAGATTTACTAAATCGTGATTTCATAAATCTGGATTTGATTTTCCTCACTTCTCCTCCAAATAGTCCAGTATTCCATGACAGATCACCTGTGCCACCTGTTTCTGATACCCCTCATCTGACAATTGTTCTGCTTCCTCCGGGTTGGAGAGAAACCCACATTCCACGATCACTGCCGGTATGGGGGTATGAATCAGCAGATAATAATCCTTGTTTGCCTTCACCTGTCTGCGGTTTTCTTCTCCCAGCAGATCCGTGAACCGGTTCTGGATACAGCCTGCCAGCTGCTCTCCGGTACTGCTGTCTTTATAGTAGAATACCTGAGGACCTTTCACGGAAGGTTCTGTGTAGCTGTTTTGATGAATGCTCACCAGCACATCTGCCCCTGCTTCCGTGATGATGGCAATGCGCTTTTTCATGTCAGACATTTTCTTATTGGAAGAACCTTCCTCATACAGGGGTGTATCATCCGGTCTGGTCAGTGTAACCTGTATCCCCTCTGCTTCTAACTGTGCCTGTAATTCCAACACGATGGCCAGATTGATGTCCTTTTCTAATACCTTGTTGATCCCTACCTTTCCTCCATCCTCTGCCCCATGTCCGGCATCCAGCACCACATGTCCTGTCACCGTTCTGTCTGCCTGCCCGTCTGTGTCTGGTTGTGTCTCATTGACATCCCCTCCTGTTCCCTGCTTCCCCACCGAAGTAGTTTTTTCTCCGTCTGACAGTACACCTTCCTCCTGTTCCAGGGTACCTGCCACCTCCGTATCCTGGGGCAGCAGCCGTCTGCCCCACAGCAGACCGCTTCCGGCACAAAAAAGGAGCAGCAACAGTGTCATCACCGTTTGCAGCCCCTTTTCTTTTGACCACGTCATATGTATTTTTCCATTAGACTTCATCTCAAAACCTCCTGTTTCACCAGATAGTGTATTGTATGTCATCTATACGGAAATCATGTATCACGATCCACATCAACCTTGTTTTGTTTTTCATGAAATCATGATACGGGAATGGTCACTGACCTTTTCCCAATTACTCTGCAGCCTGATTTCTATATTTTTCACTCTGCTCTGCGATCAGTTCTTTATCCTCAAAGTAATTGATCTTCATGGCACGCTTCACCTCTGCCAGCGTCTCTGCCGCCAGTCCCTGTGCCTTCTTAGAACCGCGCTCTAAGATCTCATATACTTCCGGTATTCTCTGTTCCCATTCCTTTCTGCGGGCACGGATCGGTGCCAGTTCCTCTTCCATCACCTGGTTTAAGAACTTCTTCACCTTCACATCTCCCAAACCGCCTCTCCGGTAATGTGCCTTTAACGCATCCAGATTCTCATACTCCGGCATATACTTGGCAAAATGTTCCTCCTTGCAGAATGCATCCAGATAAGTGAACACCGTATTGCCCTCGATGGTACCCGGATCGGATACCTTCAGATGGTTAGGGTCAGTATACATGCCTCTGATC
>ONWL01000134.1:0-4820 GCA_900321525.1 uncultured Eubacteriales bacterium | reverse complement strand
CGGCAGCAGGATCTCCGGCTCTACCAGTGTTTCCCCGTATACCGCATTGAACTTTCTGACTATTTCCTTTGTCTGCTCTAACATCGGCAGCTGGTCTTCTCCTACCGGTACGGTGGTTGCCTTAAATGCGGTAATGTCGGAAGCCTGACTGATGGGATAGGTAAAGAATCCCACCGGAATGCTTGCTTCAAAATTCCGCATCTGAATCTCCGACTTAACCGTAGGATTTCTCTGCAATCTGGAAACAGTCACCAGATTCATATAGTAGAAGGACAGCTCGGTCAGCTCCGGTACCTGAGACTGAATGAAGATGTCACTCTTCTCCGGGTCCAGACCGCATGCCAGATAATCCAGTGCCACTTCGATGATATTCTGGCGCACTTTCTCCGGATTGTCTGCATTGTCTGTCAATGCCTGTGCATCCGCAATCATGATCAGAATCTGGTCGAACTCACCGGAATTCTGTAACTCTACACGCCGCTTTAAAGAACCTACATAGTGACCGATGTGCAGCTTTCCTGTCGGTCTGTCACCTGTTAAAATAATCTTTCCCAAAATCTACTTCCCATACTGGCAGATGCTCTGCCAATCCTTTCTGAAAATCTATCCGTAACTGTTCAGTACCTTCACAGTCTATTCCCTACTGAATCGTTACTCCTATCCTCTGTCTGCCTGGTTCACTGTCCGTCCAAGGCATCAAATAAAAAGACACTATTTACAGTATAAACGGACTGAAGATTTTTTGCAACAATTCCACTGAATTTTTCTATTTTTCCCCGATACCTTCACACCAAAGTTTCCATTTTCGCCAACCTGCTGTCTGGTTACTGCTGCTTCTGCTCAGCATATGTCTCCATCAGATCCCAGGCTTCCTCCTGTTCCATACCGGCTTTCCATCCGCTGACACCTGCCAGCTGGTAAGTATCTGCCAGTTCCAACCGCCACTTCAAAGTATCCAGATTCTCAATCCACACAGACACCGTATCTTCTTCTATCTTTCCGGTGCAGAAATACTGCTGCTCTCTGTCCAGCCACACTGGCTTTGCCTTCCACTCTTGTAACAGAGTCTGTAGTCCGGCTGCCCCTATGGCGGTACTGGTATCATCTTCATACCACAATCTGGTATAAAAAGGCACTGCCAGAATCAGCTGTCCTGCCGGCACTTCTTCCAGTGTATCCGTAATCGCCTGCTCTGTAAAAGGATAAGATGCAGTGGAACCGGCTTCTCCGCCACCGTTCCAATGTTCATCATATGCCATGACGATCAGGTAATCACTGTACACCGCCTGCTCCTTCCGGTCATAGTACCAGGTACCGGACTGGGGTGCATAATTATCCACAGACAACACCAATTCCCTTTTGTGGCATGCCACTGACAGTTCCCGGATAAACTGGACAAAATGAATGCCACAGGACTCGCTGAGGGATTCGAAATCCACATTGATGCCGTCTGCCTCTGCTTCTGTCACAGCCTCTACCAACCCTTCAATCAGCTGGGTCCGGTATCTTGTAGAAGACAGAAGTTTGAAACTGTCCACAGGCAGATTCAGATTGTCTACCATAGGCCATACCTGTAGTCCTGCTTCATGGGCCATTCTGGTATATTCCACAGAAGCACGGTTGATCAAATGTCCTTCCCCATCGCTTAGTGTAAACCAGCTGGGAGCGATCACATCCATTCCCTTACTCCGTTCCAGAATCATAGGTAGTTCCTCGATACCGGAATCCTCCAGATTCTGATGCCATGCCATAAGGATCGGCTCCTCCATCGGCAGCACAGAGCCGGTCTGCCCCATGATGTGCCGTACCACTTTCGGTGTATAAGCAGTCCGCTCTCCCAGTTTCTTTTTCTTCACATAACCGGACACTCCTTCTCCATTCTGCACCTGTATCCAGCCCGGTATGGAAGTATCATCCAGTACCAGCAGGGTGTCCCCTTTCTCTGCCTGAGCCAGAATCGGGCTTTTGATCCCTGCCCGGTAACGAATGACACAGTCAGACTTGACCGCTGCCTGCTCCCATCCTCCTGTCATATCATCCCAAAGCCAGATCCGCTCTGGCTTTGAGGACAACGTACAGGTCACATCCGTATATTGCTGTACCAGCCACAGTGCCACCCACAACTGGTCGTCCCGCCACAGGCACCCTTTCTGACCATCTGCCACGATCTGTCCGTCTTCCAGATGATAGACACTGTCCGGTGTATAAACCGCCGTTCCTTCCGTAGTGGTATACAACAGCTGACTGCCATCCCAATAATACCGGCTGTTCATCTGTTGCACAAAAGACAGGGGCAGATACAATGTCCCCTGTTCTATGATCCCCTGTTCCTGCAGGTTCTTTGTATTCCAGATCAGGGCTGCCCCATTCTCAGATACTCCATAGTAATCTTCCAGAGACATCCACTTCTTTCCGGGAAGATACCGATATACCAGAACTGTCATGGCAAATACCAGCACCCCCAGAACAATCCATCTTCCTGTTCTTCTTTTTTTCATACAAGCTCCACTTCCGCCAATTTTGGGAAAGGACATTTTTCGGTATATCAGGTTCGAAACCGGACACCTCCTTTTCCTAAAACCAGCTTCCTGTGCCGGATTGCACCGACACATCTGTGTTACTATTATAGCGAACTGCCTCTGTTTATGCAAGGCAGCTGGTTTCTATGATTCCATACTCCCAGCGCCTTGCCCTACCGAAACCCGCCTGTGCAGAATCATTTTCATCGCGCCGTCATAATCCCTGTTTCGGTATGTTCCTGCCCTTCATGAGTGAGGATTTCACAAATGTCCGTAAATCCATTGTTCCCACAGACGATGGTACCTGTATGGATTGCACACATCTGCTCTCTTACATCTGTTTTTATAGACGGTTCTTTTCCCTCCCGTCCGATCCGGTTTTCCTTTCCTTCACACGCCCTGCCACAAACTGTTTTTTGTGATATGTTATCTGCTCTGTGACAAAAGACCTCACCTGCTCCATAAAATCCTACCCTGTCATTTCTTTCCATGGCATCTTTTGTTGTATTACTTTCACTGTATCTCTTTCATGTGCCCATCTTTCTTTCCTTTTCCCGGAATGGTTTCAGGAGATCTTATGGCATGTCCGGCTCAGCGGATTGCACCCGTTCTTTCTCAACAGGCCCAACCAGCTTTATGTTAACTTTACATAAATTTCTTTCGTTTTGCAATGGTTTCTGACGAAAAACCCACTGCATTTCTAATCTTTTTCTAAACATCCATACAGGCGGTATCAAATTCATTTCTTTTCCACACGGAATGTATTTCATGGGATTTTTACCTGTTTTTCACATGGGATTTCACGTAAAATTCATGTTTTCTTTCTTGCAACCCATTGAATTTATGCTATACTTATAGTAATCTATTGTACATTCAGATGGCATCCCACATAAGATGACTCCAAATTCCAATACATAGAGACTTGTTTTTGTGACGATACTATAACAGACCTGACCTTTGAGACATGCATATATTAAATGGAAGGAAGTGATTTTGTGAAGTTTGAGCAAATCAATGAAAGGCAAATCCGCTGTACCATAGAACCGGATGATTTTCAAAAGATGCACTTAAGCATCCAGGATCTGGCCTATGGCAATGAACGCACCCGGAGACTGTTTCGGGAACTGTTAGACCAGGCATTTGATGAACTGAATTTTCATGCAGAAGATACGCCTTTGATGATTGAGGCGATTCCTCTGGCAGAGAACACCGTTTCTTTGTTGATTACAAAAGTAGACGATCCAGAAGAACTGGACACCAGGTTTTCTGTCTTTTCCGATTCCGTCATGGATGAGGATGACAATGATTTCGAGCTTTCCGAAACCTTCCACAGCCTGTTTGAACGTGCAGACGAGATCATCAATCTTTTCTCCAGTCAGACAGAGGATTTGAATGATTCGGAGGCACCTATTCCCTTTGGAGAACCTGCCCCGAAACTGACAGATGATTTCAACCGTGTCTTTCGTTTTTCCGATCTGGAGGAAATCGGAGAAGCAGCAAGAGGCTTATCCGGTGCATTTCAGGGACGAAGCTCTGTTTACAAAGATCCCCAGAGAAACTGTTACCTGCTGATTATTCACAAAGACGGACATACACCGGAAGAATTCAATTCTATCTGCAACCGGCTTTCTGAGTATGCCGGAAGCAGCCGTGACCGGATTGCTCCATCTTACTATATGGAACATTTTGAACCACTCATTCAAGATAAAGCATTAGAGGTACTGGCTGCCCTGTAAGGGGCAGTCAGTACCTCTTTTTTATCCTGTCTGAGATGACCTGGCAGGTATTTTTCAATTATTCCCTCTGGTATTCCATGTTTGCAAACTTGGTCAGTTCACCGATCCACAGCAGCTTGACGGTACCGATCGGACCATTTCTCTGCTTGGCAATGATGACTTCTGCCACGCCTTTGTCCTCTGTATCTTTGTTGTAATATTCATCACGATACAAGAACATCACCACGTCTGCATCCTGCTCGATGGCACCTGACTCACGCAAGTCTGACAGCATAGGACGGTGATCCTGTCTGGTCTCACAGGCACGGCTCAGCTGTGACAATGCGATCACAGGCACAGACAGCTCCCTTGCAAGAGCCTTTAAAGATCTGGAAATATCTGAAATCTCCTGCTGCCTGGAATCCGTTTTGCCGGATCCGCTCATCAACTGAAGATAATCGATCATTACAATCCCAAGATTGTGCTCTAATTTGTACTTTCTGCATTTGGAACGAAGCTCTGCAATGGAAATACCTGGTGTATCATCAATGATCAGGTTGGAGCGTCCGATAATGTCTGCCCCTTC
>ONWL01000133.1 GCA_900321525.1 uncultured Eubacteriales bacterium | reverse complement strand
CATCGAGCACCGCGTCGATGAATTCGGGCAGTGCGACGAGGTCGACGTTGATGAACTCGTCCGCATCTGGGTCTGAGCGATCGAAGCTGAGGCCCGTGGCCATGTATATGTGGATGAGAGTGCAGATTTTGATATGGCACTGGATATCATTGAAAATGCCAAGACCCAGCGTACCGGTGTGTGCAATGCCTGTGAGTCTGTGGTGGTACACAGCAGCATAGCAGATGCATTTATCAAGGAGATGGCAGCGCGACTGTCCGCCAGGAACGTGGAAATGCGGGGAGATGAACGGGCAGTACAGGCAGAGGCGTCCATGAAGCCAGCCACAGAAGAAGACTGGGGCACGGAGTATCTGGATCTGATCTTATCTGTGAAGACAGTGGATTCCATTGAGGAGGCCATTGCCCACATCAACCGATACAATACAGGTCATTCAGAAGCCATTGTGACAAAAGATTATCACAATGCACAAAAGTTTTTAAATGAAATCGATGCTGCTGCGGTATATGTGAATGCATCTACCCGTTTTACCGATGGATTTGAGTTCGGATTCGGAGCAGAAATTGGTATCAGCACCCAGAAGCTTCACGCAAGAGGTCCGATGGGATTGAAAGAACTGACTTCCACCAAGTACATCATCTACGGAGATGGACAGATTAGAGGATAAGACAGCAGTGAAAAGAGAAACGGTGCTATGACATGACAGAGGTGCTTTCAAAAACATCGCTATGATGTGGCGGCAGCAAGGAATCATGATCTGAATAGAATCGTACTTCAGAATGGAGAAGAGAAAAAACATGTTTCGTGAGTTTGATATCAGCCAGATTGATATTTCCGGGCAGGTGCCGGAGGAAGAGGTACTGCGCCAGCGTTACTTTATGGCAAAGTGCCGGGAACTGATTCAGAAGAAAAAGGAAGCGTTGGGCAGAGACTTGTATATTCATATCCTGACCGTGGGATGCCAGATGAATGCCAAGGATTCTGAAAAACTTTTAGGTATTGCCAGAGAAATCGGCTATGTGGAGACTGACAAGGAAGATCAGGCAGATCTGGTCATTTACAATACCTGTACTGTCCGGGAAAATGCCAACCAGAAGGTATACGGCAGACTGGGCTATCTGAATAGTTTAAAGAAGCATAACCCGGAACTGCTCATTGGTCTGTGCGGCTGTATGGTGCAGGAACCTTCTGTGGTAGAGACCATCCAGAAGAGTTACCGGTTTGTGGACATGGTATTTGGCACTCATAACATTTTCCGTCTGGCAGAAATCCTTCACCGCCGACTGTCAGGAGAAAAGACCGTCATTGACGTATGGAAAGATACAGACAAGATCGTGGAAGATCTGCCGGCAGAGCGGAAATATTCTTTCAAATCCGGTGTGAATATTATGTTTGGCTGTAACAATTTTTGCAGTTACTGCATCGTGCCTTACGTGCGGGGAAGAGAGCGCAGCCGCAATCACCAGGACATTTTACAGGAAATCCGGGAACTGGCAGCAGACGGTGTCATCGAGGTGATGCTGCTGGGACAGAATGTTAACTCTTACGGCAAGAAATATGGGGCGTATGACACAAAAGTGCAGGAAGACACAGACATGACATTTGCCAAGCTGTTACAGGAAGTGGAAAAAGTAGAAGGCATTGAGCGGATTCGCTTTATGACTTCTCATCCAAAGGATTTGTCAGATGAGTTGATTCACGTCATGAAAGAATCCAAAAAAATCTGCCGTCATCTGCACTTGCCATTGCAGTCTGGAAGTACCGAGATATTGCGCCGGATGAACCGCCATTACACAAAGGAACAGTATCTGACACTGGCAGAGAAAATCCGCAGAGAGATTCCGGACATTTCCCTGACTACAGACATCATCGTAGGCTTTCCGGGAGAAACAGAGGAAGACTTTCGGGAAACATTGGATGTGGTGCGTAAGGTACAGTTTGACAGTGCCTTCACCTTCATCTATAGCAAGCGGACAGGCACACCGGCTGCCACTATGGACAATCAGGTACCGGAAGACGTGGTACATGACCGCTTTGATCGGCTGTTAGCAGAGGTACAGCAGATTGCTTCCAAAATGAGCGGACGGGATGTGGGCACCACCCAGACCGTACTGGTAGAAGGGGTAGATGAGAAAACAGAAGGCTACCTGACCGGACGACTGAGCAACAACGTGATGGTACACTTCAAAGGGGAACCATCCCTGATCGGTACACTGGTTCCGGTATATCTGGAAGAATCCAGGGGATTTTATTACCTTGGAACACTGCAATAACAGTTAGAATCAATGACCAGACCCTTGCAGAAAATTTCTGTAAGGGTTGCTGTTGTATTCAGAGGCAGAGAAACAGGGCGGGTCAAAAAGCCCCTTTTGACTGTCTGGAAGATAGAACAATCAGGTAATTGCAAAACTCCTAAAATATATGTGATACAGGATGACGAGGGAGGCAGACATGTCTTAAGAAGGCTCTTGAAAACGCCGGTACTTACTTTTTGGAGCGATAAAGCGAACAAAAAGTTTAGTAGCCGTTGCGTTTTCACTGAAACGAAAGCGTGCCTTCGAAAGACATGTTGCGCACGTAGGCATCCGTTCAAAGTGCAGATGGAGTTTTGCAATTACCAATAGAGATGAAGAATAAAGAAAGAGGTTTATAGACGTGGCACTTTCACCGATGATGCAGAAGTATCTAGAGACAAAAGAAGAATACAAGGATTGCATTTTGTTTTACCGTCTGGGGGATTTTTACGAAATGTTTTTTGAGGATGCCCTGACGGTATCAAGGGAGCTGGAAATCACCCTGACCGGCAAGGACTGTGGTTTAGAGGAACGGGCTCCCATGTGCGGTGTACCCTATCATGCAGTGGAAAATTATCTGAGCCGTCTGGTGCAGAAGGGATATAAAGTTGCCATTGCAGAGCAGGTGGAGGATCCGAAGAAGGCCAAAGGACTGGTGAAGCGTGAGGTGATCCGTGTGGTGACACCGGGGACACTGCTCAGTGCTTCTGCATTGGATGAATCCAAAAACAATTATCTGATGTGCGTTGCGTATGTGGGGCAGCTATTTGGCGTTTCCATCGTGGATGTGACCACCGGTGATTTCTATGTGACAGAGGTAGACAGTTTGTCACTTCTGGAGGACGAGATTTTCAAGTTTTCTCCATCGGAGATTGTGTGCAACGAAGCCTTTTATATGAGCGGGGCAGATCTGGATGGACTGAAAGGGCGTCTGGTGTTTACCCACAGTGCGCTGGAAAACTGGTATTTTGATGAGGATACCTGTAAAAAACTATTGATAGAACATTTTCATACAGAGACAGCGGAGGAACTGGGATTACAGGAGTATCAGGTGGGGCTCATCAGTTCCGGTGCGCTGATGCAGTATCTGTACCAGACCCAGAAAAATGAAATGCCCCATATTACGGCGTTGAAACCATACCGCAATGGTGGTTTTATGATTCTGGACACGTCTACCAGAAGAAATCTGGAATTGACAGAGACCCTGCGGGAAAAGCAGAAGAGAGGTTCCCTGCTGTGGGTACTGGATCAGACTAAGACCGCAATGGGTGCCCGCCTCCTGCGCAGCCAGATCGAACAGCCCCTTCTTGACCGTGGCAAGATATTAGAACGGCAGCAGGCAGTGGAGGAGTTGTTTTCCCAGTACATGGTACGGGAGGAAATCAGAGAATATTTAAACCCCATTTATGATTTGGAACGGTTGATCAGCCGGATTACCTACATGAGTGCCAGTCCCAGAGATTTGATCGCTTTTCGTTCTTCTCTGGAAATGCTGCCTCATGTGAAAGAACAGTTAAAAGACATGAAGACACCTCTGCTTTGTCAGTTGTATGAGGATATTGACGAGTTGCAGGATATTTACCAGCTGATCGACAGTGCCATTGATGATAATCCCCCATTGACCGTGCGGGAGGGAGGCATCATCAAAGATGGATTTCATGAGGATGTGGACAAGTACCGCCGTTCCAAAACAGAAGGCAAACAGTGGCTCAGTGAGTTAGAGGCAAGAGAACGGGAAGCCACCGGCATTAAAACATTGAAGGTAAAATACAACAAAGTATTTGGCTATTATATCGAGGTGTCCAATTCCTTTAAAAACATGGTGCCGGATACCTATACGAGAAAACAGACCCTGACCAATGGAGAGCGCTTCATTACACCGGAATTAAAGGAATTAGAGGATTTGATTCTGGGAGCAGAAGATAAATTGTACGCACTGGAATACCAGCTGTTCTGTACCGTGAGAGATACCATTGCAGGGGAGGTACTGCGGATTCAGCAGACCGCCAAGGCAGTTGCCTGCCTGGATGTGCTGGCCTCTCTGGCCAGTGTGGCACAGAAAAACCGGTATGTGAAGCCGGAAATCAATACCAAAGGTGTGATCGACATCAAAGGCGGCAGACATCCTGTGGTAGAGGAAATGACAAAAAATGATTTGTTTGTGGCAAATGATGTGTATCTGGATTTGCAGAAAAACCGGATCTCCATCATCACTGGTCCCAATATGGCAGGAAAATCCACTTATATGCGGCAGGTGGCACTCATTACCCTGATGGCGCAGATCGGTTCCTTTGTACCGGCAGACAGTGCCAGCATTTCTGTCTGTGACCGGATCTTCACCCGAGTAGGTGCTTCTGATGATCTGGCAAGCGGACAGAGTACCTTTATGGTGGAGATGACAGAAGTAGCAAATATCCTGCGCAATGCCACCAAAAACAGCCTGATCGTATTGGACGAAATCGGGCGTGGTACCAGTACCTTTGACGGGATGAGCATTGCATGGGCAGTGGTGGAATATATTTCCGACACCAGACAGTTAGGTGCCAAAACCTTGTTTGCCA
>ONWL01000053.1 GCA_900321525.1 uncultured Eubacteriales bacterium | reverse complement strand
CAGTAGCTGGTGCAGATGCTATTTATACAGATGTATGGTGCTCTATGGGAGAAGAGGATAAGGCGGCAGAACGGATTGCATTGTTGCAGGATTATCAGGTCAATGAGGAACTGATGAAAAAGAGTGGTAAGGATTCCACCATCTTCATGCATTGTCTGCCGGCAGTGAGAGGCAAAGAAGTGACCAATGAGGTGATCGAAGGTGCAAAATCTGTGGTGTTTGATGAAGCGGAGAACAGACTGCATACCATCAAGGCTGTGATGGTAGCCACCCTGGGAGAAGAGAATGAATAAAGAAACACTGTAACCATTCGACATTTTGCGAAGCAAAATCTTGAGTGATACAGGCAAAAATCCCATCGACGAAGTCGATTTGGAATGGATTTTTGCCCGTAACTGTGAGGGTACTGAACAGTTACGAATCACTGTTGCAAGGTGACCGGAAGCAGGTGACACGCTTTGGAATGGAGGCAAATATGAGAACAAAGAGACTGTTGAAGAAAACAACAAAGCTGCAGGCAGCAGATTGGATTTATCTGGCGGCAGTCCTGTTTGTGATTGTAGTGACCATATTATTGTTTCTGGAGCGGGAACTGTTTTCCGGTGCATTACCCCTTGTATTTGCCTGCGGCATTTATATGACGGTGTTCTGGCAGAAACGAATGAGTAAACGCCCAATGAACGAAACTTGCCATTTGTTGCTGCAGGTGATGTATTGCGTGATTCTGATCGGATTGGGATTGGTGTTTCTGGTTAGCTGTCTGACCAATTGGATGTAACAGACAGGAATACAGAAGGAAATGGAGCAGAAAAATTGGTTCGACTTGATACAAGATGGGCAGGTCATCCGTGGATCCATTATGAAACTACGGATTCTACAAATTTACGAGCAAAAGAGCTGGCACAGACAGGTGCCTTTCGTCATGGAACGCTGATCACGGCAGATGAACAGGTGGCAGGACGAGGCAGAAGGGGGCGTGAGAAAAAGCCCCTATGCTGACAGTATTGGCCGCCCTTGCCATGAGAAGAGCCATTCAGGAAGAAACCGGACTGGCAGTAGAGATTAAGTGGCCAAATGATATTGTGTATCAGGGAAAGAAACTATGTGGAATTTTGACAGAGATGAGCCTGGATACATCCGGAAGATATTATGTGGTCATTGGCATGGGCATCAACACCAATATTACGTCCTTTCCGGAAGAACTGCCTTATGCGGTTTCTGTGCGGCAGCTGCTGGGGGAGGAAATCGATGGTGGGGCATTGATTGAAAGTACCATGATCGCATTTGAGGCATTGTATGACCAGTTTATACAGACGGAGGATTTCTCCACACTTCGGACAGAGTATGAGGCACATATGGCAGGAAAAGGGAACAGAGTGCAGATATTAGAGGAAGTTTCTTATTGTGGAATCTGTCAGGGGATTACCAAGACAGGCGCTTTGCTTGTCATAGACGATGCTGGTGTTCTGCACCAGATTCAATCGGGAGAAGTGTCTGTCCGAGGCATATATGGGTATATAGAGTGATAGAAAGGAAGAATATGGTAGATACAGAAGGCAGAATTGTGCTTTGCGGTGCCAATTCATATGAACAGAAATTTTATTTCAATGAACAGTTTTCTTCTTTGCCTGCAGGCATTCAAGATGATCTAAAGATGATCTGTGTGGCATACACAGAGGACATTGGCGGGGTTCTGACCATGGAATTTGAGGAAGATGGTTCTTTGTATCTTCGTTCCATTGCAGATGATGCAGATTATTTGTATGATGAGGTAGGAGCAGGATTGAAGATTCACCAGATTCAGGTGGAACGGCGGGAACTGTTAGAGAGTTTGGAGCTGTATTATAAAGTATTTTATCTGGGTATTTCAGAGGAAGAATTGGAAGAGGATTAGAAAAAAGTGAAAATTGGTTCTGTCACATTAGAAAATAATATCATACTGGCACCCATGGCAGGTGTCACAGACCTGCCTTTTCGTCTGTTGTGTAAAGAACAGGGCTGTGGTCTGGTTTATTCTGAAATGGTCAGTGCAAAAGCAGTTTTTTATGGCAATAAAAATACCATTCCGCTGCTGCTTTCCGATGAAGCAGAACATCCGGTGGCATTGCAGTTGTTTGGCTCTGATCCGGAACTGATGGCAGATATGGCAGCACGACTGGAAGAATATCCTTTTGACATTTTTGATGTGAACATGGGTTGTCCGGTGCCCAAGGTAGTCAACAATGGAGAAGGTTCTGCACTGATGAAGAATCCAGAACTGGCAGAGCGGATTTTGTCCACCATGGTCAAGGCGGTGAAGAAACCGGTGACGGTGAAGATCCGCAAAGGCTTTGACGATACCTGCATCAACGGGGTAGAACTGGCAAAGCGGGCAGAGGCAGCCGGTGTATCGGCCGTAGCCATACATGGACGTACCAGACAACAGTATTACAGCGGAAAAGCAGATTGGGATATCATCCGCCAGATCAAGGAGTCGGTATCCATTCCAGTGATTGGAAATGGGGACATCTTTACCCCCCAGGATGGAAAGCGGATGTTAGAGGAAACAGGTTGTGATGGCATCATGGTAGGGAGAGGTGCCAGAGGCAATCCATGGCTGTTTGGAGCATTGAAGTCTTACTTAGAAGATGGCACATTACTGCCACCGCCTACACTGGCAGAACGAAAGGCCATGATTCTGCGGCATTGCCGGATGCTGGTGGAGCAAAAAGGAGAATGTATGGGCATGCGGGAGATGCGCAAGCATGTGGGCTGGTATACGGCCGGTTGTCCGGGTAGTGCAGCATTTCGTAGAGAGGCCAATCTGGTGGAACAGGTAGATCGGTTAGAAGAACTATTAGAAAATTATTTCCACGAGCAATGAGTCAAAGCGACAAACTTGTTTGGTGATTTGACGAATGCCGGTAGGCCTTTGACTTCAGAACACAATTTATAATAAAACAAAAATATAATATAAAGACTAAATTTATAAGCATAAAGCTATATGTATATAAAAACATTGACTTATTTGGGGAATTATATTATAATACCTTGAATGTATATGGTTGAATTCTGATAGAAAAATAAAATCAGAAAGAATCAGGTAGGAGGCACAAAATGGTAGGAAAGAAGAATATTTTGACATATGCCGGCTTGAAAAAGTTAGAGGATGAATTGCAGGATTTGAAGGTTGTGAAACGTAGTGAAGTGGCACAGAAGATCAAGGAAGCCAGAGAGCAGGGCGACTTATCTGAGAATGCGGAATACGATGCAGCCAAAGACGAGCAGAGAGATATCGAAGCTCGTATTGAGGAATTGGAGAATATTTTAAAGAATGCGGAAGTTGTGGTTGAGGACGAAATCGACGTTGACAAGATCAATGTAGGCAGCAAGGTGACGGTATTTGATTTTAAATATGATGAAGAATTGGAATTCTATATCGTAGGTTCCACAGAGGCAAACAGCCTGGAAATGAAGATTTCCAATGAATCTCCGGTAGGACGTGCGCTGATTGGATCTAAGATTGGGGATACTGTAGAGGTAGAGACACTGGAGGGTGTAGTCAGCTACAAGATCATCAAGATTGAGAGAATATAAGTTTGATAAGAAACGACAGACAGCCGACAGAGAGGTGGGATAGACTCTCTGCCGGCTGTCTGTATGTATGGGAAAAATAATGCAGATGACGGAACATTGGGATGGTTGTTCCATTTCTATCTGCCTACAGGAGTGCAGTGACAGCAACGGCAAGTCGGTTGTGTCAACTGCAAAGTTTATTATAATGGCACCAAAAGCAAATTACAAGTAGTGACAAAACAGTTCCAAATAAAGTGCTTTGGCTGGCACACTTTTATGGAAACAGGAAGTTTGGGAGCAAAATTTGTGTTTAAAAAAATTAAGAGGGAAATGTCATTCTTTTTTCAAAGAAATTTAACATATATACGGTACAATAAATCAATAGTATGGTCAGGAAAAGCAAAATGTACTAGGTTATTATGAAAAACTATGATATAATAAAAGTAATGATAGATTTGTAGGGGAGAGGGGGAGGCAGTATATGCCAGATACCAGAAAGATTGCTTTGATGACAAAGGCAGCACTTTGTGAACAAAAAGGATATAAACAGAGTTTGCGGATTACCAGCTATACGAAAAAAGACTATCTGATTTTACACGGCATCGGAGCTTGGGTTTGTGTGACGATTGCATATGGACTGGTTGTGCTTTTATGGCTGCTTTATGTGGCTGCTTCACATTTTGGAACATATCTTTTGAATCAGATTACAGGATTTGCCATTGTGCTATTATCTATCTATGGTGTGGTATGTGCGATTGACCTGGTGTCGGCCATTCATTTATATGGAAGGCGATATGATCAGGCTGAGAAGCTAGTGGCAGAGTATGCCCACTGGTTGTCAGAAATTCAACAGTCGGCAAAGAGATAAGCACAGGGTGTCCGTAGGCTGTCATGTCAAAAGGAGGAGCTCATGACGTTTTTTTATGAAATCCGGCAACGGTTAATTTTGATATATAGTAAATATGAAAAGTATCTGAAGGCATTGATCAAGTTTATTCATGCGTACTTACTGTTCTTTTTTATGGGCAAGGCCACAGGATATGATCTCCAGCTTTGCTCTCCTTTGGTTTATCTGGCACTGTCTCTTGTCTGTGCGATGCTGCCATCTGGCGGTGTGTCTGTTCTGGCATCGGTCATGCTGGTGTTGCAGTTTGCCAGAGTTTCAGTAGAACTTGCCGTTGTGACGGTTTGTTTTTTGTTGATTGCCGCATTGCTTTATTTTGTATTTCAAAAGGAAAAAGCAGCACTCATGGCAGTCGCATTGCTGGCGTGTCTGTGCAAATGCCCAGGTATATTTATGGTGGCAGCAGGTCTGGCAGTTACCCCGGGGGCAATCCTTCCGGTCTGTTTCGGTGTATTGATGAATACACTGATTGAAATCAGCAAAAGTGAATATAGTGTATTGTTCTCCCAAACCAGTACACTTTCTTCTTTGGAGCGGGTGTCTTTTGTACTGAACGCAGTGATGCAAAACGGGTCTATGTGGTTGATGCTGTGCAGTATGCTTCTTGTAATCACGGTAGTATATATGATTCGGAGAATGAATGTAAATTATGCATGGACCATTGCCATAGGAAGCGGTGCGTTGTTGTATGTGATCCTGATGTTGATCGGAACTTATGCATTTGATATTCGGATTTCGATTGTAATCTGCATTTTAAATGGTGTGGCGGCTATGTTGGTGGGCATGGTGCTGCAATTCTTCTGGTTTGCGGTAGATTATACCAGGACGGAATATGTTCAGTTTGAAGATGACGAATATTATTATTATGTAAAAGCAGTACCCAAGATTACAGTGGCGTTGTCCAATCGAAAAGTAAAACACATCACAGAGACCACTGGTACAGTGGTACCACCGGGGTCAGAAGAAGTCGATGGGAAACAGGAAAGCAAAGGAACAGGTGAATCCGCATTGCATGATACACTTCTGTAAGCGAAAGAGAGAAGAATCAAGGGGGTGGTTTTGGTGCCTGCAATTGGGAAATGGTTTATCGAGCAGTTTACATTGTTGACGATGGACATTAAAATTACAGATTATATTGAAATTGTATTGCTGGCAGTGCTGATTTACTATGTGCTGGTATGGATTCAGCGAACCAAAGCCTGGAGTCTGCTAAAAGGTGTGGCGATTATTCTGGTGTTTTACCTGATCGTGGTGGTGTGTGAATTTGATACCATTGAAATGATGCTGAAACAGTTTGCAAATGCTGGTCTGGTGGCGGTGATGATTATTTTCCAGCCAGAGTTGCGTCGCGTGTTGGAAACACTTGGGGAAAATGATTTTTTGAAAAAGTGGTTTCCTTTAGATGGGGGAAAGGAACAAGGGGAGCGGTTTTCCAATGAGACGGTAGATGCCATTGTAGACGCAGCATTTGAACTGGGACAAAATAAGACCGGTGCGTTGATTGTCATTGAGCAGAATCTGACATTGGATGATTTTGTCAAGACGGGAATTGCCATGGATGCCATTGTCAGTATGCCTTTGCTGATTCAGATTTTTGAACATAATACTCCGCTGCACGACGGTGCAGTCATCATAAGGGGAGACCGGATATTGGCGGCGACCTGCTATCTGCCATTGTCCAAGAATAACCAGATCAGTAAAGCACTGGGAACCAGACATAGGGCTGGGATTGGAATCAGTGAGGTTACAGACAGTATTACCATCATTGCATCGGAAGAGACGGGAAGCGTCTCCCTGGCAGTAGGAGGGCAACTGTTTGCTGATATTGACAGAAGCAGTTTACAGTCCAAACTGAATTTTATTCGTAAAAAATCAATTGATGTCAAGCGATTCCGTCTTTGGAAGAAAGGAAAAGAAAAACGGAATGAAAAGAATACTGACCAATAACCTGCTTTTGAAGATTGCTGCCATTGTCATTGCTATGTTGCTTTGGGCAAGTGTACAGATTTCAGAAGATACAGTCATTGAAAAAAATTATAACATTCCAATCAATTATGTCAATGCAGAATATCTGGAACAAAACGACTTGTATTTAAAAGAATATCCAAAAACTGTCACGATTACTGTGAAGGCGAAAACATCTGCGTTCAAAAATATTCGAAGTGAACGGTTTACAGTAACCGCAGATCTGTCCAAGCGGTATGGGGATGATCTTTATAATAAATCTGTCAGCGTGGTCATTGGTGTAGATTCTGCCATAGAAAGCAGTATTTTGGAACTGACTTGTAAAACCGGCAGTTATTTGGATCTGGTGCTGGGCAATATCCAGGAGAAAACATTTCCGATCCAGGTACTGACTACAGGAGAATTGCCGGATGGTGTACATTTGAGTGACCAGGGATTTACAGTACGGCCTGAAACAGTGACGGTGAGAGGGCCGGAACCCATTTTCAGTAGACTGAATCAGGTGGCTGCAGTCATAGATTTGGATGAATTTGACGGAGATGTATTTATCAGAGAAGTGCCGTTGGCTTTGTATGACAACGAGGAGAAGGTGATTGAAACAGATGAAAGTGTGACCTTGAGCATTGAGCAGGTACAGATTACCACGGATATTTTAAAGACAAAAACCATTTCCATTTCCTTTGAAGGCGTCAGCGGAACACCTGCACAAGGATATCGATACAGTGCCCTGCACAGTGATCTGGAGGAAGTGGAGGTCATGGGGTTGAAGACAGATCTGGCAGCGATCAATAATATCATGATTCCAAAAGAGGAATTGGACATTACCGGAGCCAGTGAGGACAAAGTCTATCACATAGACATTTCCCGGTATTTGCCACAAAATATTACTCTGTATGGGGCCGAGAAAGTGGCAAACGTTACCCTTTCCATTGAGCAGCTGAAGGAAAAGGGGTATTGGGTAAGCAATCAAAACATTCGAATAGATGGAACGGCAGAACAGTATGAATATGAGATTACCACGAACTCGGTGCTGGTGACATTGGAAGGGTTTCAGGAAGATTTAGACAGCCTTTCAGCAGAGGAATTGAGTTTATCTGTCAATGTGGAAGGGTTACTTCCGGGAAATTATGACAGTATACCAGTAGCGGTAGAACTGAGGGATGGATTTCGTCTTGTCAACAATCCAAAGTTGCAGATGCGGATACAGGTGCCGGAAACGTCTTCAGAAGAAGAAAGCGTGTCAGAGTTTGTAACAGAAGAAACCGAAACTGAAAGCAGTGTGGGAGAGGAAACGGAAACAGAAGAAAGTAAAGGTGCGGCAGATCAGCCGGAGGAGGAATTATGATTCGTCAAAGTATGAAAATTACCAATCAGTCAGGATTGCATTTAAAGCCAGCCAGCAGACTTTGTCATGCGGCATCCAAGTTCAATTGTAATGTGACCATGTCTTATCAGGATACCAGTGTGAATGCCAAGAGTGTGTTGAGCATTTTGGGGGTCTGTGTGAAAAGCGGCGAAAGCATCGAAATCATATGTGAAGGACCGGATGAGGGAGAGGCAATCCGTGCGATTGCAAAAGCTGTGGAATCCGGTTTGGGAGAGGTACAGTAGATTGAAAGCGCAGGATATCAATACATACAAAAGATTAGTTGGCATTACGGTACTGTTTCTGTTATTGTATGTTGCTGCGTGGGTCAGTGCCGGAAATGGATGGCAGATTGCAGCAGGAGGCAGTTTGGGATTGACTGGATTCCTGTTGGCAGTGCTGTTTTATCGGGAAAGTAGATGGATTTTAGATTCTCGGGTGTTGTTGTCTCTGTTCTGGTTAGGTGGAGAAGGCGTGGCGGCTTTGCAGCTGTCACGTTTGCAGACACCATGGACCACACAGACATGGATTGCCTTTGGTCTGTTTTACCTGACTTTTTTGTGGGGCAGACAAGGGGTGGCACAGTGGTGTTTGGGGCACAGGAGTGAAGAAAGGACAAAAGCTGGACAGACCAACCTTTTTACATCCAGTCGTCAAAAGGTTGCCGAACGGGTGTATCATTGTATTGTGGTCGTGGTGGTGTTGTCCTTTCTTTGTTTTTGGACAGAAGTGGTAATCATGGGGTATATTCCGTTGCTTTCAAAGGACACTCATGCCTATAATTATTTTCATGTGACAGGTCTGCATTATGTGACATTCTCCTGTATGCTGGTGCATCCACTGACTTTGATTTATCTGATGGAAGGAGGCGCCAGAGGTAAAAAGAGAATTGTTTTTTTAATTTTGTGGAATGTGATGGCACTGTCCATTCCTTTACTCTGTATTTCTAAATTTCAGTTTATTTTAACCATATTACTGCCCATTATGGTGTACTTGCTATATCATCGTCAGATACCATGGAAACGGATTCTGGCAGGTGCGGCGGCAGTCTTTGTATTGGCGACTATGGTCTTTTTGTTTATGACAGCACGACGGAATTATGAGGCAGGGTATCTGAATGGAATTTTTCAGATGAAAAATCAGACAATGCCATTGTCCTTACAGTATGTTTACATTTATATTGCCAATAATTATGATAACTTTAACTGTCTGACACAAGCGTTGGCAGAAGGAAGCGCTTCTTATCTTCATGGATTGAAAGAACTGTTTCCCGTATTTGCCCTGACAGGTTTGAAGTTTGTGTTTCCGGGTCTTGTGTCGTATCCTACTTTTTTTACTATCGAAGAGTTGAACACATTGACCATTTTATATGATACCTATTATGATTTTGGGCTAATTGGGGTGGCATTGTTTGGA
>ONWL01000074.1 GCA_900321525.1 uncultured Eubacteriales bacterium | reverse complement strand
TGAGTCTGGGTCTCGTAGTAGTTAGGACCAAAGAGCTTCGAGCAGTGTGCGGGATTTTTGCGGATCACAGACGGAGTGCAGCCGTTGGATGCCACCAGTGTCCATCCGGAAAGCTACGGAGCGGCATCTGCTCTGTTGGCACATCTGGGACTGTCAGATGCACAGATTGGTTCCGGCAGTGTGCAGGGGATTTCCAAACAGATTGGAGATTATGGGGCCATGGCAGCGCAGCTTGGCGTTGGAGAGCCGACCCTGCGGGATATTGTGGCAGAGTTGGAAAAGCCTGCCAGAGACCCAAGAGCAGAGATGCCGGCACCCATCCTGCGGGAGGATGTACTGGAAATGAAAGACTTGCAGCCTGGCATGGAACTGAACGGCACAGTGCGCAACATTGTGGACTTTGGAGCATTTGTAGACATTGGGGTTCATCAGGACGGACTGGTACACATTTCCCAAATCACAGACCGGTTCATCAAACATCCTCTGGAGGTGCTTCATGTAGGGAATGTGGTGAAGGTAAAGGTGTTGTCCGTGGATGTGGCGAAAAAGAGGATTGCGCTCACCATGCGGCAGTAAGAGACTGACAGAGAAACCAATGCCGATCCATCAAGCAATGAATGCAGGATTGAGAAAAAAGGAAGCTTGGGTTTCACATACAGATAAATTGAGGAGAGGAAGATAGGGAGAGCAGGATGAAGCGGAAGTTAGGGTATGCTGCTTATATTTTCCTGCAATGGACCTGGGGGCTGCCCCAGACATTGGCAGGACTGATTGTATTCCTGATGCATAGAAAGGAACCCCACAGTTTTCAAAAGGGGTGTATCCAGACGGAGTGGAGCAGAGGAGATGGGGTTTCTCTTGGCATGTTTACCTTTGTGGCAGGGGCAGATAAGGGCAGTCCATTTTTCGAGCGGATGAGTGGACATGAGTATGGGCATACGTTACAGTCCCTGATGCTGGGACCTTTTTATCTGGTGGTCATCGGCATTCCTTCCTTTCTATGGAATCAGTTGCCCTACTTTGAAACCCGCAGAAGGGCACGACATCATTCTTATTATGATTTTTTCCCGGAGAGATGGGCAGACCATCTGGGAAAGGTAAAGCGGAAGTGACAAGATGAGAGTTGGTTTTGTATAAATCCCGGAAAATAACGGAGCCAAAACGGGAATTCTCTTGCGATACGATAAATTTTATGATAAATTATGGTTGTTAAGAATTTTTGTAACTATTCAGGAGCCACTATTCCGCGAAGGTTTTGCGAAGCAAAATCCTGAGTTTTGCAGGCAAAAACACAAACGACAGAGTCGATTTGGAATGGATTTTTGCCCATAACTGTGAGGGTACTGAACAGTTACCAATTTTTAATATTTATACATTGAGAAAAATTCTCTACAAGCCAAATGTTTTTCCTGAAAATTCTGAATAGATGGAAAAGCGGCATTTTATTGTAACTAGTTTTTTTTTCCAACCTGAGCCAATCAGGGGCAGACTATGATCTGCAATCAGAATAGGAAGGGAGCAAAGTAATGGTTGAAACAATCACAAAAATCAACGACATCATCAATGGGTTTGTATGGGGCGTGCCATGTCTGACACTGCTGATGTGCACCGGTGTGCTGATGACGATCCTGACAAAGTGTTTTCAGGTGAGTCATTTCAAGCATTGGATAGGCACCACCATCGGAGCGGTATTTCATAAGTCTTCCGGTGTGACAGACAAATCCGACAAGCATGCCATCAGTCAGTTCCAGTCTCTGTGTACGGCGCTGGCAGCCACCATTGGCGTGGGAAATATTGCCGGCGTAGCCACTGCCATTGCAGCAGGCGGACCAGGTACCATCTTCTGGATGTGGGTGGCAGCATTTTTTGGTATGATGACCAATTATTCCGAAAATGTACTGGGTATTTATTATCGTCGCCGCAACGAAGAGGGAGACTGGTGCGGAGGTGCTATGTACTATCTGAGAGATGGTCTTGGCAGCTACAAGGGATGCAAGCAGATTGGAAAGATTCTGGCAGTTTTGTTCTCTATCTTCTGTGTGCTGGCTTCTTTTGGAATCGGCAATGCCAGCCAGATCAATTCCATTGCCACAAATTTACATAGCGTATTTCACATTCCGGCATGGGTGACCGGGATTGGATTGATGATCATTGCAGCATTGGTGATCTTAGGGGGAATCAAGCGCATTGCATCTGTGACGGAGAAACTGGTGCCGTTTATGGCCATTGCCTATATTGTGCTGGCACTGGTGGTATTTTTCACCCATATCAACAAGGCAGGGGAAGTGTTTGGCGCAATTTTCTCCTTTGCATTTGGCTTCAAAGCCATTGGCGGTGCAGCTGTGGGTCTGGCAGTGAAGAATGCGGTGACCTGGGGCGTGAAGCGTGGTGTGTTCTCCAATGAGGCTGGTCTTGGTTCTTCTGTGATGGTACATTCTGCTTCCAATGTAAAAGAGCCGGTTCGTCAGGGTATGTGGGGTATTTTTGAAGTATTTGCTGATACCATCGTAGTATGTACCTTGACTGCATTTGCAGTGTTGTCTTCTGGTTTGATTAATCTGGAAACCGGAGAGATGCTGACAGATGCAGGCAAGTCTGCACTGGTTTCCGAGGCGTTTAGCACCACATTTGGTGCAGCAGGCGGCGTGTTCATTGCCATTGCCATTTTGCTGTTTGCATTTTCTACCACACTGGGATGGAGCTATTATGGCACCAAGGCGTGGGAGTTTTTATTTGGCACCAAAGCCACAGTGGTGTATAAGGTGATCTTTGTATTGTTCATCATCGTGGGCGCTACCATGAGCCTGGATCTGGCATGGGATATTTCCGATACCTTCAATGGACTCATGTCCCTGCCGAATCTGATTGGCGTGCTGGCGTTGTCTCCGTTGGTCATGCGGATTACCAGAAATTATGTGGCACGCCAGCTGAAAGGAGAGCAGGTGGAACCTCTTCTGTCTTATTCAAAGGAAATTCAGGCAGAGCAGGCAAAAGAACTGTAATCAGAGAAATTGAGAATATAATCGATTAAAATGATAGTAATACGCCATAGGAAAGTCAGATTTGCTGCGTGTGTTGTATGGGATAGGATGATGCAATACACACACTATGACTGAAAAACCCCTGTATGGAATGGAGTTTCTTGTTCCATACAGGGGTTTTGGCATCTGGCATGTCAGATCAAAGGGCAGACCAGATTGAATCTACACTAGAACGGAAGCGGTTCAGATGATCATAGATGTACACAATAGGTGTTTTCCGGTGCATCATCAGGATTCGCTGTCCCATGCCGGTGTCCAGTAATGATTGCCGTATACGTCTGTGAGACGATAGGTGACGCTGCATGTGAAGTCACCGATGTTCATGTTGATCAGGTTCAGTCCGTCTGCATCTACGGTGATGGTGTCTCCTAAGTAGTAACTGTCGGTGTAAGTGCCATCATAGTCGTAATAATCGCAGATAAACGAAATCTCATCTCCTTCTGCAATGTCCACAGATCCTTTGGCCAGTACATCTACATCCTCGTCGTCATCATAGACCGGTGTGGCGCCGGTGATGATGCCTTCCGGATGCTCTTTGTCAAAGAGTACGT
Source organism: uncultured Eubacteriales bacterium (assembly GCA_900321525.1). Classification (GTDB taxonomy): domain Bacteria; phylum Bacillota; class Clostridia; order Lachnospirales; family Lachnospiraceae; genus UBA2942. The sequence continues at coordinate 3,482 of ONWL01000074.1, read as the reverse complement.
CCAGATTCACCTGGGTGTCATTTAAGATGGCTGGAATCCGTCCGATGGTAGTCCAGCTGCCGTCTGTTTCCTCCGTATCAGATACCAGATAGTAGGCAACCGCCTGTCCATTGACTGTCAGCCAAGTACGGTCATAGTCCAGAGACAGGTCATTGTCCTCAAACTCAAAGGTATTGTCCAGTCCTAAGTCAATATAACCTGTTCCATCGTCTACAAATACATTTAACTCTACGGTCTGCATCAGGTTCCACTGGTCATCGGTCAGTGCCAGATATGGCTTGCCGTCTTTCCAGGTGATGGTGATGTCTTCCGGATTGATATAATTTTCAGAAACATATTCTGCAGCAGTGGCAAAGGAATCTTGGTCAATCCACCCATACTCTGCGGGCATGCTTCTGCCGGAAAATGCAGAAAGCATCTGCAATACGGTGCCTGCATCTAACCCTGCACCGGCAGAAGAACCGCCGGAGCTGTTGGCCAGACCTCCAAGAAGGGAAGTCAGCGGAGAATCGGATGCTCCAAGGAGAGATCCCAGATCCAGAGAACCCAAGTCTACGCCAGTGCCGTAACCGGAACCAGAGACCGATGCAGTGATCTGACCAGCCTTTTCCATGCTGGCAAAACTGCGGATACACTTTGCATACTCAGAATCAATGCCCAGGCTGTCATAAGTAGACAGGGCGCTGTTCATGGAATTCAGAGACTCATATGGGAAGAAAATAGAAATCCCATATGCGTTGGAAATGGTGGTATTGTTGTACTTGACCGCACCCTTTAAAGCAGTGACCAGTTTCTTTGCCTCACTGGTTCCCACACGGTTTGCAAAGTCCACTAAATCAATCTGATTGATCTTGCTGCTCTGGGCAAACTGTCTGGCACCTGCTCTTGCATTGGAAACCTGTGTGTAATTGTCACTCTGTAACAGAGTAGCAGTAGAAGTAGAGAAATTCTTGAATTCCTCGGGTACAGTTCCTTCCAACTCTGCTAAGTCTACGATAGAAAGTGAAACCTGCTCTCTGGAATTGGAAGCGGTGCTGGTAGACACAAAATCGTCAATCAACTGAGTAGCCAGTGTGACGGTAGGGGTGGAAGGATTTTTGGCAAGAGTGGTCAGCCAGTTGGTGTAATACCATCCGGTGCCCGGTTCTGTCTCCTCAGAGGCAATCAGGTAGTCGGCATAATCGTCACATACCAGCGCAGTCTCTAAGGTTGCCATTAGGCAGGCATCAAAGCCGATCCAGTCGAAGGTGCAGCCTGCATTTTTCAAAGCAGTATTGATGCCAACCAGCGACATAGAGCCGGAACTGCTGTGTTTTTCATCGTAACCGTAACCGGTGATGGAACCGCCGCCGTGATCCCAGAAAATCAGGATATTCCGGTCTGCGGGATAATTTTTGTTACAATACTGGATGAAACTGGTCAGATTGTCTGTATCTGTCATGGATTTGTTGCCCAGATTATCCTGTAATAACTGCAATCCGTCGTCTACCACCTGATAAATCTGGTTGGTAGAACTGGAAACCACGTTATTTTTCCACTGCTTACATCCACCAGTCTCTACGATGATATTCACCTGATCGGAGTGTGTGGCTTTGATCATTTCCTGTAAATCTTTGGTTGCCATACTGTACTTGGACTCTAAGTCAGTGCCGCACATATAAACCATGATGGTCACCACATCATTCCCATTGCCCACCGGTGTCACTCTCTTGGCACGAGCCTGAGAGGATACCGTCATGTCTGCCTTAGCGGATGTAGTATTGGTAGTAGTAGAAGACTGTGCCTGTCCAGTGGTCAGGGTTGTAGAAGAGGTGGTACCGCTACCAAGTAGACTGGAAAAAAGATCACCGGCACCGCCGCCGCTGTTGGTACTATCAGAGGTGCCTCCACCAAGCAGGCTGGAAAGACCGCCGCCACCGCCAAACAGAACGACTGCTGCTATGATCAGAATCAGCAGTTTGGATGAACCGCCGCTGCGAGTTACGCCTTTGTCAGAAGAACGGTTTTCACCAGAAGAAGGTCTGCTGTTAGAAGAAGGGCGGCTGCCACCACCAGCAGGCCTGGAAGAAGCGGTACCACCCTTGTTCAAGTTCGCAGTTTGATTAGAAGTTGTTTTCTCTCTGCTATGTGGTCTGTTATTTGTATCCATATATCCTCACATTCTATAAAAATGGTTAGAAAACTGTGAAACTATGACATCGAACATCTTTTATCAGAATTTCTGATGTGCAGACTGCTGTCTGCTCTGTTTCAAGTGTTTCGCAATTTCCTACTATACTCTGACAGATGATTGCGAAATATGACCGTACTTAGATACTTTACATTTCGCAATCATCTGTCTGTGCCTTTTCCAGAATCGAATCAGATTTTAGAAAGAAAATGCAATTGATTCTGAAATGATTACAAAGTGTCTACAGGAAATCAGATTACTTATCCCCAAGGATGGAGGTGACGGTGTTAAAAAGACCGCCTAATACATCATTCTTCTTTTCGTCTTTGCTCTCATCCTTTTTCTCATCTTTCTTACCGCCAAGCAGGTTGGTCAGTAAAGACAGTCCATCTAAACCAGAGGATGCGGAAGAGGACTGACTGCCAGAAGAAAGCATGTTTAACAGAGAAGGTGCTGCGGAGGTTAAAATACTGGTAACCGCATTGGAAGAAACACCGGTGCTTTGTGCCACAGACTCAGTGACAGAACTGCTGTTGTCACCTAACAGGTTAAATAAAACGCTGGCAGCACTCTTTGTTCCAGATGCATCTGCGGAGCGTGTTGCGGACTGATTTGCCAGGATAGCAGGCATTGCTTCTCCTAATACCTTTACAATCTGTTCTTTGTCAATGTTCTGGTCTGTTACCTTGTCTAATTCTTTTACCAGGTCGCTGTTTAACAGTGTACTAATATCCATAAAAATCTCCCATTCCGAAGCGGCTGTATGCAAAATTCAAATGTATCCGTATGCATTCCGAAAACATAGGATTTTATGAAAATATAGTCGCTTCTATCATTTGTTTTCCTGAATCATCAGGTAATTCTATTTTAATATAGGATGGCACATTTTTCAATAGCTGTTTTCTGTCAACTGAAGAAAATGCACAAGAAAGGGCAGAAAGCAGATTGCCTTTTGTGCGTTTTTCTGATATAATGAGGAAAGGGGTAACTGTTGGATATATTCACGGTTACAGGAAGTGTTCTGAAAATGGTGACGAAATCGTTGCTGTCAACGAACAAAATGAGAAAGACAGGAGAAGAAAGTATGGCAACGCAAAAGACAGACAATACCACCAAAAGTACTGCTGCAAAGAAGAGCGGCAGTACGGCAAAGACAGGTACCCAGGCGAGCGGTACCACCCAGAAGAAGAAACCCACATCTGCTGCATTGAAAGCCGCAGTTGCCCAGTTAGAGGAGGAGGAAACCGGTAAGAAGAAAAATACCGTCCTGCTGCGTGTGCTGGCATTTGTTCTGTGGATTCTGGCAGCAGCA
>ONWL01000130.1 GCA_900321525.1 uncultured Eubacteriales bacterium | reverse complement strand
GCAAATATGCCTACTACCATTGATGCAACCAAGTACTTACAGGAGAACGGTGTACTGTTCGTTTGTGGTAAGGCTGCAAATGCAGGTGGTGTTGCAACATCCGCACTGGAGATGTCTCAGAACAGCGAGAGACTGAGCTGGACATTCGAGGAAGTAGATGCAAAGTTAGAGCAGATCATGATCAACATCTATCACAACATCGATGATGCTGCAAAGCGTTACGGCATGGAAGACAACTTCGTAGCCGGTGCTAACATTGCAGGCTTTGAGAAAGTAGTAGATGCAATGATCGCACAGGGTGCTTATTAATTTTAGACGAATCTCTGAAAAATAAAAATAACAAAAAGGCTGTTGTACGGTTGTGCAGCAGCTTTTTTGTATGAAAAATAACAGTTGTTTTCTGGGTGAATTATAGAGAAATCTCTTACATGACAGTTGAAAAAATAGTATACTAAACATGGAAATGACGAAAGAATCGCGCTTTCGTCATCGGTGCGTGCTGTGCATAGCCACAGCAGGGTAGGAGTTGCGTGTCCGGCATTTTGCAAGTCATATGGTCTGGCAACGTTGTAGCTGCGCGTATGGTTTGGAAAGTGTTCCAAAGACGAGAAAGTCCAGATTCCACCTTAAAAGAATCGCAGTAGCGATCCGCACAGATCGGTCGTTACCAAGTGTCTCTTTCCACGAGAGCCATCACCTATGCAGATGGAGCTTCTGAAAAATACCTGCAAAAACGGCTTCTGAAACCGTTGGAAAATAAGGGGTTTTGAGGGGATAGCGTGGAAATGAGAGTTGCCCGTTCTAGGGCATTGGAGTTGTTCTGCATCAGGTTCGAGCAGGGCAGCGCTTTCGGTAATCATTAATTTGAATATAGAAAAGAAGCAATACAGTTTCCTTCCTGCGGTTCCGGCTGACAAGCCGGAACCGTTTTGCATATGTTAGATTAAGAAGCATGTGAAAAGGAAGGATGGTATGGGAGATTTTAGAGAGATTTTTCAAACCAGTGACCGCTGGACTGCCGCCCCGAAAACCTGGGATGATGTGGTGAAGAATGCAATGGCAATCTTTTATCATCGGGACAGGTTTACCTACTGTCTGTCTGGGGATGGGCAAAAAGCGGATGAGTTTCAATATAATTATGATTATTACAAGTCCTATCACAATAACAAGAGTTTTGCACACTGGCTGCGAGACGGAGCATCGGGAAAGTATGTGTTTGACTGCGGTGGATTTGTGACGGCAGTGACAGGGATGAACATTTATCTTACATCTTCTGATCTGCGGGGGAAGGGACTGCATCGCACCACACCGGAAAAGGGAGTGGCAGGGTCTATGCTTTGGAAAGCAGGGCATGTAGGCATTGACATTGGTTATGGGTATTTTCTCCATTTTCCCGATTATGACCATACCTGTGAGTTGGGGAAGATCAGCCAGTATGACTGGAAGGAATCGTACCAACTGCCGGGCATTGATTATGCAGGTTCCACAGCACGATAACAGGGCAAATGATACAAAAACAGCTTGTGATTTTTGGTATGGGTTATGCGTTTAATCTCTTGCGGTTCTGTCTGTTTTTCATTAAGATGAAGACAACAGAACCGCAAAACTGTGAAAGGAGGAAGGAAGCATGGGAGAGGAGAGAGTACGAATCGTGGACATTGCAGAGGAACTGGGGGTCAGCACGGCTACCGTGTCCAATGTGATTCATGGAAAGACCAGAAAGATTTCGGACGAAACGGTGAAGCGTGTCCAGCAACTGTTGGAGGAGAAGAATTATATTCCAAATATGGCTGGGATTTTGCTGGCACAAAACAGTTCCAAACTGATCGGTGTGGTGATTCATGACCATAAAAAGTATGAGGGCCGTACATTGGAAGATGGATTCATTGCCGCATCCTTAAATGCCCTGTCAAAAGAAATTGATCAGGCAGGCTGTTTTATGATGGTGAAGCTGACCACTGACTGGAATGCCATCATCCGCATTGCCTCTATGTGGAACATGGAAGGGCTGGTGCTCATTGGCTTTTGTGAGCAGGATTATCAGAAGTTAAGAGAGCAGATGCACATCCCTTTTGTGGTGTACGATGGATATTTTCCGGAAACAGAGAAAATCTGCAATGTGACCATCGACCATTATGACGGGGGATACCAGGCAGGTGCGTATTTGCGGGAAATGGGACACGAAAAAGTACTGTGCATTTCAGACAATGTGATCTGTATGGACAAGGAGCGAATGGATGGCTGTGCGGCTGCTTTTGGAGCAGACCGGACTGAACGCATGGTAGTACCTATGGAGAAGGAACAGCGGCTTTGTTTGTATCGGAAGCAGTTCGCCAGATGGGGGCAGTACACAGCAGTGTTTGCGGTTTCGGATGTGTATGCCATAGAATTGATGCAGTTTTTGCAGAGTCAGGGAGTCCGGGTGCCGGAAGATGTGTCGGTGATTGGCTTTGATGACAACAGAACCAGTGCAGAGAGTATACCGCCATTGACCACCATCCGGCAGGATGATTTTCTGAGAGCCAAAACGGCAATTGAAATGCTGCAAAAGTTGAAAGAGGGTACCTGTGCCCAAACCAAAGTGGTGCTGCCGGTTTCGCTGGTAGTACGGGAGAGTGTGAAATCCTGTAAGCAGCAGGGAGAAAAGGAGTAGGAACAATGGGAAAGGATGGGATGACAGAACATGCAGGGGAGAAATAGAATAGAAAGGAATGAGACAAAAACCCCGGTTTCTTTTCAGAAGCAGGTCTGGGGATTGGCATTTCCCATATCGTTGCAGGCAATGTTACAGTCCTCTTTTGGTATTGTAGACCAGTTGATGATTGGAAAGCTGGGCAGTGACAGTATCGCTGCCATTGGCCTGGCAGGAAAATTTGCGTCTATTTATGCAGTGGTGCTGAATGCGGTGGCGGCAGCAGCAGGGATTATGATGGCACAGTACATAGGGCAGAAAGACGAACCGGAAGTGGGGCGGAGCTTTTTTCTGAATCTGATGGCAGCCGCAGCAGTGGCAGTGTGGTTTGGGGTAATGAGCCTATGCATGCCGGAACAAATCATGGGATTGTATACGAAAGATCAGGAGGTGCGGCACATTGCCGCAGGATATCTGCGGATTGTGGCAATCTCCTATGTGCCTATGGCGGTCAGTGTACTGCTGTCTACTCTGCTTCGATGCAGAAATGCGGCGGTCTTTCCCATGTATGCCAGCATTGGGGCGGTGTTGTGCAATACATTGCTGAATTATCTGTTGATTTTTGGAAAAGGGGGATTGCCGGTGTTGGGCGTGACAGGTGCGGCATTGGCCACTGTGGTGGCACAGATGGTTTTGTGTGTGCTGATGCTGGTGTGTTTTTGGGGATATAGTAGAAGAAAAAGCAGCAGACTGATTTTTTCCCTGCATCTGACTGCCCGGAATCGGAAACAGTATCTGGGGATTCTCTGTCCCATTTTTTTGTGCGAATTGTTCTGGAGCCTGGGGGAAAATGTGTACACGGCAATTTATGGAAATATGGGCACAGATGCCTGTGCCGCCATGACATTGACCATTCCCATTCAGACGCTGGTCATGGGAGCCTTAAGCGGTTTGGGGCAGGCTGCCGGTATCCTCATCGGCAAGTGGCTGGGGAAGGATGAGGAAACACAGGCATACCAGGCATCCAGGAGACTGATGAGATATGGGATGTATGGGGAAGTCCTGTTTTCAGTGCTTTTGCTGGTGCTTGGAAAATTTTATACAGGATGGTACCCGGTCAGCGGGCAAATCAGAGACACTGCATTTTGGATTTTGGCAGCATTTGGGGTGATCATGCCGGTGAAGGTTCAAAATATGATCTTAGGAGGTGGCATTCTCCGCAGTGGGGGAAAGACCGGATATATCATGTGGATTGATTTCATTGGCACATGGTTGGTTGGCGTGCCTCTTGGCTGGATTGCAGCATTTGTATGGAAGCTGCCCATTTTCTGGGTATACTTTTTATTGTCATTAGAAGAATGTGTGCGATACGGTATTTCCATGATGCTGTTTCGGCGAAAGAGCTGGATGAAACGTCTGGATGGGACGGAGAAAAAAGAGTGAGATTGTAAACACGATGATGTGGAATGAGGATGGAGGATTGGAACAATGGAACGAAAATTGGTTTTGAAACAGGACATTGTAAAGGCATTGAAAGAAGCAGGAGTACAGCAGGGGCAGACCATCATGGTACATACATCCCTCAGCAGTCTTGGTTATGTATGTGGAGGGGCACAGCCGGTGATTGAAGCATTATTGGAATGTGTGGGAGAAGAGGGCACCATTATGATGCCCACGCAGTCATGGAAAAATCTGGACCCGTCCGCAGGAGTACACTGGGAAGAACCACAGGAGTGGTGGCAGACCATTCGAGAAAACTGGCCTGCTTATGACAAGGACATTACTCCCACCAATACCATGGGTGTAGTGGCAGAAATGTTTCGCAAGTGGCCGGGGACACTGCGAAGTGACCATCCGGCACGTTCAGTAGCGGCATGTGGCATACTTGACAGAACATCATGACTTGTCTAATATTTTTGGGGCAGACTCCCCTATTGATAAATTATATCAATTGGATGGGTATGTATTGCTGATCGGGGTAGGCTATGACAAGAATACATCCATTCATCTGGCAGATGTAAGAGCAAAGTATCCGGGGAAACATTTGGTACAGGAAAGCAGTGCCATGAAGATAAACGGAAAGCGGGTGTGGAAAACCTATGAGACACTGTATGTAGATGGAGAAGATTTCTCGCAGATCGGTGCAGCGTTTGAGCAGACACATCAAGTGGCAAAAGTCACACTGGGTAACGGAACATTGACCTTTATGAGACAGAGGGAACTGGTAGATTTTGCGGTGCAGTGGATAGAGGAGAATAGGGGATAAGAAGCAGAATCTGTTTGAAAGATATAGGATGATAGAGTATAATAAAAAAGAATGTTAAGATGAGAGACAGCACAGAAAGGAGTCCATATGACCAGATACGTTATGTTTGCATAGCAGTGGCTATTGCAAAAAGAAGAGTTGTATATAGCCATTGCTTCCTGAGGAAAAATATAAAATTCAGGAGGAGTACATGGGCTATAGAAAAGCAGAAGAGATTCTGCCGGAGGAAATCATTCAGTTGATTCAGCAATATGTAGATGGAGAGAGCATTTACATCCCCAGAAAGCCGGAAAACAGGCAGGAATGGGGCAGTTCCACACAGGTGAAGCAGGAGCTGAGGCATAGAAATGATGCCATCTATCAGGCATATCGTGCAGGAAGTACGGTGACAGAGCTGGCGGCGCAGTTTTGCCTGTCAGAAAAAAGTATCCAGCGGATCATTCGGGAACGAAAATAAAATACACATCAGAACAGAGATGAGTGGGGAAAGCAGGTCACAGATGTGGCAGGCAAACCGGCTCATCTTTTTTTGGAAATAAACATGAGGTGGCATTCCGGTGATTGCCAGATTATACTGGACTTGATAGAAGTCCCGGCATGCCGCCTGTATCACGGAAATCCTTTGGATGGATACTGGATCTGATAGAGGTATGGGAGAAGGAGCATTACCGGATAGAATTTTGTGAAAGGATTGATGTTGCGCAGATACCTGCTGCAGCCATAGAGGGAGGAGAGTGGAAGCATGTATGAATTGATCAAGGATTATAAAGACAATACATCTCTGCGGCACAGCTTCAACCGGCTGGCAGAGCAGACCTTTGGATTGAATTTTGAATACTGGTATGAGACAGGGTATTGGCGTGACAAGTACATTCCATATTCTATGGTATGGAAAGGGGAAGTGGTGGCCAATGTCTCTGTGAACCGGACGGATTTTGTATGGAATGGACAGCGTAAGTACTTTATCCAGTTAGGAACGGTGATGACTGTAGAGGCACACCGGAATAAAGGATTGATTCGCCGTATCATGGAGGAGATTGGGCAGGATTATGGCATCGGTAAGGAAAGTGCCATCTATCCCACAGATGGATGGTATCTATTTGCAAATGATCATGTGTTAGATTTTTATCCCAAGTTTGGGTTTGTGCCGGCTAAGGAGTACCAGTATGAAAAGGATGTGGTGGTGACTGGTCCGGCAACTATCATCCATGTGCCCATGCACAGGCCAAAAGACTGGGCAGTGTTAGAGCAGGCATTGGCAGAGAGCAAACCTGTGGGGGCATTTGAGATGGTGGATGATTGTGATCTGATCTTCTTTTATGTGACTCAGTTTATGAAGGATATAGTGTACTATGAGCCCCAGACGGGAGCCTATGTGGTTGCAGATCTGGAGGATGGCACATTGACACTGCATCAGGTGATTGCCAAAGGACAGCCGGATCTGGATGGGATCATAGAGGCATTTGGGGCACAGGTGAAACATGTGGTACTGGCGTTTACGCCGACAGATACCGCAGGTTATGAGCGGGTGCTGTGGAAAGAGGAAGATTGCACACTGTTTGTGCAGGGAAGTGGATTGCAGGAGTTTGAACAGTCATACCTGCGTTTCCCCACGCTGTCTCATGCATAAACCGACATGAAACAGTCTCTCTGCCATGAAAACATATGCCAATGGGATGTGATACAGAAGGACAGCAGAGGATTGGTTTTAGCAGTGACAAAGCAATGAAATACCAAGTCCCATACAAAAAGAAAACAGATTGGCGAGAAGAGAAAAGAGAAGCGGGTGTTTGACTTGTCTGGCATAGAACCGGTAAAGTACCCATTCCGTACAGACAGCGGCAAGTTCCAGTAAGGCAACTGCCGCTGTCAGTCTGTCTGGGGCATAGAAACGGGTGACGTGATAACAGAACACCACCACCGGATTGGTCAGCACATTGACCAGAGCCACCAGAAACAGATCCTGTGTACCACGAATACCCCAAAACAGGGCAAACAGTTCTTCTAACAGCAACGTCAGAAGCAGAGAAACAATCATGGAACACAGGATAGAAAAAAACATAAAAACCTCGATTCTAAAAGAAATACCCTGAAAGCGGAGACGACAATTTGCTGTTACCACAGTGTGATTAGAAACGTGTGTGGTGTGTCCTTTTCCGATCTGACTGCAATGCATACAAAGGTGGTACCAACAACGCCATGGAAACCAGTGATAACATCACGTAGGATAGACTGCTATGTAACAGGGACGGCAGTCCGGCTGCACTGGGTACATATCCCAGGAACAATCCAAAGGTCAGCAGTCCGAAGGCAAAGCCTTTTGCCCCCGGCAATAGTCTGGCAGCAGCCCATAAGGTGATGGGCATGGTCATATTAAACAGAAAGACTGCCAGTGTGCCGCAGACGGGAATTCCGGCACCAAAGTACAGCAGTGCCGCCAGTCCCAGAGAACCGATGGCCGCAGGCACCGGGCGAATCTTGTCCATGAGGCATCCACCGGCAGCTTTGCCAGGAACCAGTGCCAGCACCAGCAACCATGACCAGACACCCTGTTTCCAGGAAAAGGACTGGTTCATCCCCATGTAGGAGCGCAGTACCACCACCAGAAACAGAGGAATCAGCCATAGAGGAGAAATGGTCGGCTTTAAGTGAAATGTCGCATTTTCTCCCGGACGTTTCAGGCGAAGCAGAACGCTTCTGAAAGGAGAAGAGGCAGCTGTAAATCCATGTCTGCTTGCGGAGCAAAAGCAGAGAAGCAGAATGGCAAACACAGACAGTCCTACTGGTCCAATCCAAAGCAAGGGAGCAGAGGATTTACCCAGTTTCGTGCCAAGAAACAGTCCCAAAGCACCGGGGGATACGAAGATTCCAAGGGCTGTCCCTTTCTTCTGGGAATGATTCAGCGTATCAATGCCGCCACCTAAGTGAAACAGGGCATTACCCAGACCAGCCATACAGACAGTCAGGACAGGAACCCCACACAAAGGATAGGCAGCTGCTGTGAGGATACACCCCAAAGCGGCTGTCAGTGCGTTGTGATTGAATCGGTCTGCCAGAATGCCAAGGGGCATCTGCATGGCAAATGCAAAGAAGTTGTAAAGCAGCAGACACAGGGCAAAGTCAGAAGCAGAAGAAATGCACCGAAACATCAGCAACGCACAGGAAAAATCTACCCAGAAGTGGGCAGCACTGTAAATGGTCAAAGAGGTTCGTTTCATAAATTACGTACTCCATCTCGTTTTGTGTTTTGATCCGTCACCATCAGGGGATGAAACAGTTACCGAGAATCACCGCTGGTGTTTATTTAGTCTGATCAACAGGTACACGACTCCAAATAAAACCACGAGAAGGACAATCAGCAGTCCCCAGGGAAAGGTACCTGTGCTTACAATTTCGGTGATTGGTTCCGGTTCATAAATCACATCATGTAAAATCATACGCAGACTCCTTTATAAAATATAAATCCGTTATACGCAGGTATAACCACCATCGATTGGCAGAATCACACCAGTCACATAGGCTGCCTCATCACTGGCAAGGAAGATGGCACCTGCATTTAACTCGCCGCTGACACCATAGCGACCTAACGGTACAGTGGCTTTCATATAAGCGGTAAAGGCATCTGTCTTCAATGTATCTGCGGTCAATTCTGTCTCGAAATAGCCTGGACAGATGGCATTGCAGGTGATGTTGTACTTGGCAAGTTCAGCAGCCACAGCTCTTGTAAAGTTGACCACACCGCCTTTGGAAGTGTGATAGGCCACCATATCCAGAGCAGTATTGCCCACCAGACCATACATGGAAGCGATGTTGATGATGCGTCCATACTGGTGTTTCTTCATAATATTGCCAAATGCACGGGTCACATAGAATACGCTGTTCATATCTGTATCAATGGTGAAATCCCACTCTTCATCGGTCATATCCAGCACACCGGCATTTTTGGCAGAACCTGCACAGTTCACCAGTACATCTACCTTGCCAAAGGCAGCTTCTGCCTGTGCGGCAGCCCCATTGACCATTTCCGGTTTGGTGACATCACACTGGATGGGCACGCACTTTACACCCATGGCACGAACTTCCTCTGCCAGTGCCTCTAACTTCTCCATTCGTCTTGCCATGATCACCAGATCCGCTCCCTGTCCGGCAAAGCCTTTGGTCATCTGGGCACCCAGACCGGAAGAAGCACCTGAAACAACAACCACACGTCCTGTTAAATCAAACATAAAAACCTCCCTTTGGAAAAAGATGGAACCCCTTTCCTGGTGATAGTAAAATAAAAGTGGATTTTACAACCTTCAGGGTGAGTGAAAAATCTGTAAAATCCCCAATTGATAATACTAGCTTATCACAATGCACAAAAAAAGTCAAGATATAACATGGGAAATGATAAAAATGACGAAAAAAAGTATATGCAAACAGTATGCGTAAACATGATTTCGTTTCCCCAAAAAACATGTTTGGACAGAAGAAGCAGCTACAAGATATAGAACAGCCACATGT
>ONWL01000126.1 GCA_900321525.1 uncultured Eubacteriales bacterium | reverse complement strand
GATTCTGCCATCATTCCTTCCTGATCCTGATAAGAAATTTCTAATGTGTACAGTCCATCTTCTGTATAGTGAATGGTTGCCATATAGACATCCCCCACTTTGATCCAGTCACTGACCACTGGTACGTCCTTTACACGCCCATTTTCTGTTGCTGTTCCCACAATTTTCACATTACGACTGTCAAATGAAACGGACACAATGGAAATCGTAGCCATCCGATCCGTTTTGTAATAATTGCCATTTGCTCCATCATTATGATCATAGGTCACTACAGTCACTGGTTTTACCAATGGTATTTGTACCACTGGTTCCGGAACAACCAATGGTACCTGTATGACGGATTCCGATGCTTGCGACCATTCCTGCGTAATCAATTCCGGTAAAATCGGCTCTATCTGTATGACAGACGCAGAATCAGACGGCAATGTCTCTGACTCTGTTTCCAGAAAAACGATGGGCTCTTTTGACTCTGTTTCCGAACAAACAGTCGATTCTTCGGACTCTGCTTCCGAACAAACAGTCGGCTCTTCTTCTGGCAAAACAGCAATCTCCTGCTCCTGTTGTTCCTCGGTGGATTGTTCCATCATAACATAGGGGCTATCCCAAAAGAGAGACGCTGTCCATTCTTCTCCAGCAAAATCCTTTGCCGTGACCAATACTTCTATCTGATGGTTGCTATCCTGCTCTACTTCCATTGTAATGGCTCCATTCCACTCCCATATATACGGTTCCTGTAAAACCGTTTCCGACTCTACACTTTCTATACCTTTTTCTCTGTCTATTTCAAGCTTCTCCGTTTCTGCTTCTATTTCCACTTGTTCTTCTATTTTGGACTCTTTTTGTTTTTCCATCTCCACTTTATCCTCTATTTTGCTTTTCTCCATTTGTCTTATATCCATTTCATCATTTGTTTCATATTCCTCTCTTTCTACTTTTCCATCTGTTTTAGTCTTCTCTATTTCTGACTCCTCCACTTCCCCATCTGTTTCTATCTCTTCTACTTCGGATTCCTCCACTTCTCCGTCTATTTCCATCTCTTCTGCTTCGGATTCCTGCAAGAATTGCTCTCCATATTCCGTCGCCTCTGCCTGATACAAAATACCAGTTTGCAAGGGATGTGCCGTTTCCCCATCTTGTATGACCTGATACGAAATTTCTGCAATTCCTGTTTGTATCCCCACAATTTCCTTTTGTTTGTCTTCTTCCACTTTGACCATGACAGATACCTCAATAGATCGTGTTTCTGCCCCTGAAGACCTCTCCCATAATTGAATCTGCACTTCTGCCTGCTTTCTATCCACTTCTTCTATCTGTTCTGCTGCCAGTATTCCTGTCTGCATCGTTGCAGTCAGCACAGCCGCCAACATACCTGCTCTGATTCGATTCCATATATTGCTTCTTTTCCGTTTTTTCATACCTTTTCTCATACACTTTCTCCTATCCTCCTATTTCTCCATGTTCCTTCTCATCAATGGTCTCTTCCGTATGGACAAACATGATTTCACGCTCAATCAAAAACTGTCCACTATACACCTTCTGTCCGGCATGTCTCCCTATCCACTGTTTATACAATGCGGTAATCACCGACCAAATACGCAAATACAAACATAACACTATGGTCCACACACCTAACACACCTGCCCCAATGCCGCATATGACAAACACCGTCCTATAAAATGTATACATAACTGTCTTCTCCTACCTCCTGGCAGACTGTATTTTTTCTTCTGCCAATGCAATATCAAGTATCAATTTCTGGACACTGTCCTGTAAAAAGGAATCTTTCATCTGACTACTCTCTGTTGCGATTTCTTCTAACATATCCTGTAATTCTGTCTGAGTTAAAATCTTAGAAAACTCCTCTGCATGGTTGGCAATCATATGTACCACTTCCCGCCAAATCCGCAATTTCAAATCCAAATCCATTTCTCTTCCCTTTGCCAACAGTGCCTCCATCTGCTTCCACAATGTCTGATAGGTTTCTGATAGTGTGCCATATGTCTCTGACTTTCTGTTCTTTGCAATCATTTGCAGGCAGTCTGCTATGGCACAATAGATCTCTGCTGCCGGATTCACATCACCGGCATACTGAAACCAGGAAGCAGCTGTTTTATACTTATCTTTTTCCACTCCCACTTCATAATAAAACAAATAGGCTTCTCCAATTTCATTGCAAACCAGCTGGTAGCCCAAAGAATCTGCCCCTTTCAATTGTGCCAATACATCCACAGTGGTGGTATATCCTCTTCTGTTTTGTGCCTCCAAACCTCCTTTTAATCTGGTCAAACTGCTGCTTTCTTCTACCGTCAGACGCTCATCTGCAATGAGAAATCCAATCAACCCTGTCCAGTCATCATTTCCCAGATAAGCTTCCACCCGTGTCGGGTCTGTTAAAATGGCAGCATAATACGCTTCCACAGTGGTGGCCTTGCGCAAATTCTGTTCATACTCCATTCCTTTTTGTCTTTTTGCAGAGCCATATCCCCACGCGGCTCCAAATCCCAAAACTACAGTCATACAAACACTACACACAATCAATGCCAACTTCTGTATCTGCTTTTTCTGCCAGGCTTTATCCATCTGCTCAAAATGTTCCAAATCATACAACAGCTCTGCCACAGACTGGTAGCGGTCTTTTGGGTCATACTGGGTACACTTTTGCAAAATCTCCTCTAACCCACCAGACAATGAAGGATTACTTTGCCGGATGGGTATAAACTGAAAAGGATGAGCAGAAGGAGAAATCCCAGTCAACAGATGATGGATGGTGGCTCCCAGATTGTACACATCGGTTCGCACATCTGTCTGTCCCATATCTGCCCCGGCATACTGCTCAGGTGCCGCATATCCGGCAGTTCCAAGACAAACGGTATCATTTGCATGGCATGCTTTATATTCCCGTGCCGTCCCAAAATCAATGAGTTTCACCTGTCCATCTGGCTCCAGCATAATATTAGAAGGCTTCATATCTCGATAAATGATGACAGGCTCCCTGGAATGGAGGTAAATCAATACCTGACACAACTGCTTTGCCCATAAAATGACCTCCTGCTGGCCGATCGGACCAGAACGTTCCAAAACCTGATCCAATGCCATTCCTTCCACATATTCCATGACCATGAAAAATGCCTCCTCCTGCTCTATCACATCCACAATACCTGGCAGATTGGGATGACGCAAATTCCGCAAAATATCAATTTCCGCCACCAGACATTGTCGAACAGGTTCTAATTCCTGTGTTTTCTCTTTTCGGATTTCTTTCACAGCCCACTGCTTATTGGCCCGTTCATTGATTGCCAAATAGACCCAACTCATGCCTCCTCTTCCAATTTGCTTTATAATTTTATATTTTCCATCCAAGAGCACACCGCTTTCCAGCATCTTTCCTTCCCCCACACAGTTTCACCAGTACCACAGAAATATTATCTTTCTCCTGCCGCTGTTTACACCGTTCCATCAACATCCAAGCATTCTGCCTCATCTGTGCTTCTGCCAAAAGTACCCTTGGCTGCAACAACTCATAACATTCCTCTACCGATAATTGGTGATAAAATCCATCGGAACAAAGCAAATAGACGGATTCCTGTTCCGTAATGCCACTGATTCTCTCCGGCACGATCTGATCAGACGCACCACAACATTGCAGTAAAATATGCCGACGAAAATCTTCTCTTGCCTGATCTTCTGTCAAATACCCTTTTGCCACTGCATCTGCCACAAAAGTTTGATCTGTAGTCAACTGCTTCATTTTTTCTTTCAACTGATATGCTCTGGAATCTCCTACATTCATAATATAATAACGCTTCTCCGTCAACAACATTACCACTACTGTGGTACCAAGCTGAATCCCTTGCCGCTTTCCATATTGGTGCAGTTTTTGGTTTTGTTCTGTAAGAATCCCTTCCCATTGCCGCCAAATATGCTCCTCTCTCAACTTTCCTCTGCACAATGTGGGCAACTCCTGTCTGACCCAGTTCCGAAAGCACTGAATCAATGACTTGCTTGCCACTTCTCCCTTTTTGAAACCGCCCATTCCATCACAGAGCACCGCAAACACCATCCGTCCCTGACTGGTCAATATGTTCTGAATCAACAAACTATCCTGATTCACTTTCTTTTGTATACCCACGTCTGTCACAGCTGCCATCATCACGTTCATATGCATCTCTCCTTCAGACAGAAGATAAATTCTTCATTGGCCAGACAAATCCGATCTCCGGGTGACAGTAAAATTCTGGCATGGTCCGGAATCTGCTGCCCATTCACATAGGTGTGATTTTTAGCAGCTGTGTTGACAAGAAACACCTGCTCTCCCTGTATCAGAAATGCCGCATGGATTCGACTGACACTTGGATTGTCTGAAATACAGTAATCCACCTTGCCGTGTTCTCTCCCCAATTGAAACATAGAGCTGGTTATAAAAATTGGTTCCCTTGTTTTCCTTCTAACCAGACAATAGCTGTCCTTCTTCTCAAGATTTTGCCCTTCTCCGGACATTTCCTGCTTGGCGCGCTGTACAGAAGCCGAATCATATAATGCCAGTTCCTCATCCGACAGCCAAATTTGAATCTTCAATCCTTCCTGGGTTCGCTCTTTTTCTACTCTCATTTCTTTCGTCCTTTCATTTGTATTTTTTGACAGGCAATTGCGAAACCACCATTCCCAATGCCTTTCATCAAAATTTTTATTAAAAAACGCACATTCACACTAACCGCCCATGCCTCACTCCCTCCCTAAATATACCATCAGCAAAAATCCCACTGCCAAAAAAGGAACCAATGGAATGGTCGTCTTGCCTGTCACTTGCTTTCTGCTCAACAGAAAAAGACAGACCACTGCCATCAGCAACATGGTGAAAAACAGCAGCAAACAGGTATCTGTCAGGCCATACAACAATCCCAATACTGTAAACAACTTGACATCTCCCATGCCTAGCGCATGTTTCCACAAAGAAGCAATGCCCCACAACGTACCTCCTACCACTACACCTCCTGTCATAGACGGCCAGAACACTTCCTTCCACATACTTCTCCATACCACATGCCCCGTTCTCATCTCTATCCCAATC
>ONWL01000166.1 GCA_900321525.1 uncultured Eubacteriales bacterium | reverse complement strand
CTGCTTTCCCCCGGACTGAAGCTCCGCAAAAAGCTCCGCGTTCTCCCGGGAATGCCCGCCGTGTTCTTTCGCAAAATACAGGTATCCGGCCCCGTAATTGTACGCCTGGAAAACTGCCTGCCGTCCGGAATCCCATCCGGAGACCGTTCCGTCCTTTTCCGCATCTTCCGCCTTTTTCCCGGCGCGGCCCCGGACTGCCCTCGGTCCGGTATCCGGAGAGAACAGTCCTTCCTCCGCCGCCGTCCGGAGAAGCATGGCATAGTAGGCGCAGCCCTGGGCTACGGAAGCCTCCGTGTCCAGGGTGTTCGGCGGAAGTCCCAGCGATTCGCTGGACTGCATCACATCCTCCGCCCGGCCTCCGGACTCGATCTCCATGATGGCCAGAAGCGCGTCCACCTCTTCCGGAATCTTCTCTTTCAGGGCATAGGTCTCCACCAGCTTCCGGTGTCCGTTCACCGCATCCGAAAATACCCTGCTGCTCCCGGTCCGGCCCCTGAGCGCGCCCATCACGCCCAGGACCCCGGCCAGAAGCAGCAGGGCTGCCGCCAGCGGTATCAGATTGTCTTTTTTTCCCGTCTTTGCCATTGCTCTGTTTTTTCCCGCGTCAATGCCATGCCTGTATTTTTACAGCACCACACGCTGTGTATCCGGCAGATGAACCTTTGTATAAAGAAGCAGCCGGTCTCCCTCTTCAAGCCGGAGATCCCCCTTCGGGATGATCGCCTTCCCCTTTCTCCGCACCAGGACAATGAAGGTCTGCCGTGACAGGTCCAGATCCCGGATCAGCATGCCGTTCCAGCGGTTTTTGTGCTTCAGTTCCATCTCACGCAGGTCGATCTTTTCGCTCCCGGAGGTATCCAGCGCTCCGATGATCAGCACATCCCGAATCTCCGGATGCACCGCCATAGGCACATGGGTCACCATCTCATTGTAAATAAATCCGTCCTGCTCGGTGAACACAATATCCCCATCAGAAGTCAAAAAACGACCAAACTCCGGCGACTCAAAAATATCAATCCGCTGATAATCACTTTCCCCGCAAAACAGCTGTTTTTCCACTCTGACAGAAAACTTCACATGGCTAGAGTGAAATTCCGAAAACCACATTTCCATGGGTGTCTCCTCCTTTACTTTGATTCCAATACCATCAGTTTGTTCAAATCCGGATCCTCTGTTCCCTGCATGGAACATCCTTTTTCTCTGGCATATAAGATATATTCTATGATTTCTTTTGTAATCCGCTCTCCCGGTGCCAGAATAGGGATTCCCGGCGGATAACACATAACAAACTCACCACAGATGCATCCTTCCGTAGCACGCACCGGTTTGGATACTTTATGAGAATAAAATGCCTGCTGGGGTGTCACCACCACTTCCGGATTGATGAACTCTGCGGATACCATCCCTACCTGATCCCGCTCATACAGGCGGCGAATCTCTGCCAAAGCCCCTACCAGACGTTCAATATCCTGCATCCGGTCTCCGATGGAAATGTACGCCAGAATATTGGCAATGTCTCCAAACTCGATCTGAATGTCGTATTCATCCCGCAGCAGATCATACACTTCAATGCCATCTAATCCCACACCTCTGGTATACACAGATAATTTGGTCACGTCATAGTCAAAAATACTGCTGCCATTGACCAGTTCCTTGCCATAGGCATAATATCCGCCGATGGCATTGATCTCCTCTCTGGCATACTCTGCCCATTGACTGACTTTCCCAAAAGACTCTCTGCCCCTCAGCGCCAGATTCCGTCTGGAAATATCCAGACTGGACAGCAGCAGATAGGATGCACTGGTGGTCTGGGTCAGATTGATGATTTGACGAACATAATCCGCATTGACCCCTTTTCCGGTCAGCAAAATAGAACTTTGTGTCAGGCTCCCTCCCGACTTATGCATAGACACAGCTGCCATATCTGCCCCCGCCTGCATGGCAGGAACCGGCAATCCTTCTCCAAAATACAGATGGGTACCATGTGCCTCGTCTGCCAGTACCTTCAAACCATGTGCATGGGCAAACCTGACAATAGACACAATATCAGAGCAGATTCCATAGTAAGTAGGATTATTCACCAGAATCGCCACAGCCTTGGGATGACTCAGGATTGCTTCTTCCACCTGTTCCATCCGCATGCCAAGGGCAATACCCAGTTTCACATTCACATCCGGATTGATATAAACCGGCGTGGCACCACACAAAATCAGTGCATTGATCACACTTTTGTGTACATTTCTCGGCACAATGATCTCATCTCCTGCCTTACAGACAGACAATACCATACTCTGTACCGCTGATGTGGTGCCGCCTACCATCAAAAATGCATGCTCTGCCCCAAACGCATCTGCCGTCAGTTCCTCCGCTTCCCGGATGACAGACACCGGATGACACAGATTATCCAGAGGCTTCATGGAATTTACATCTATTCCCACACACTGTTGTCCCAAAAGCTGTACCAGCTCCGGATTTCCTCTGCCACGCTTATGTCCCGGCACATCAAAGGGTACAATCCGCTGCTTGCGGAAACGTTCCAACGCCTCATAAATAGGTGCCTTTTCCTGTAATGTTCGATTCATGATTTTCCCCAATCCACATTCTTTTGCATAAAATAAAGACAGATGGCTACATTGCATCACCTGTCTTACATTTACTTATTTCGTTCAGAGTCTATACAGCAAATACTTTTACTACTCTTATTGACCGTTTCACAAGATGATATGCATTTCACACAGATCCGTAAATCTCTTATAAAATTTGAGCGCGTACGCAATCAATAATGCGATTCTCATCGCTGCGGCAGCTGACCCGCCTGTCCGTATGGGCTACCTTCTACAGTCCAACTGCAAAAGTGGTCATATATTTGATGTATAAACATACATACAGTAACACTATATCACAATTTTCGGCTTTGTCAACCAAATCTTTTCATGCAAAAGCTCCTATCCGCAACAAATGCAGTCTTCCAGACAGTCTCATTTTGCAATTTCTTCCAACCCTATTTTGAACAGATGAATGATCTTTTCGCCATCTGCCATTCCATAGGTTCTCATACTGCCGCTCAGCCGTTCCGGATGCCATTGCACAGACCAGATGGGCAGTTTTTCATGCTCCATGCCTTCAATAACCAGATGCCTGCCTCTCCACCATGCATTGACTGTCATATGTTTTCCCGGGCACGCCACTGCCTGATGATGCCAGGAGTTGACTATGATTTGACTTGGATACACCTTTGACAGTTGACTCCCCGGCACAATCTGCACCATATGTCTGGCATCTTCTCCATCCTGTCCTTCATGCCATTTTGCCTCAGGCAGATCACAATACAAACTGCCTCCAAAATACAATGCAATGAGCTGGTGTCCTTTGCAGACACCAAGCACCGGAATCTGTCTTTGTACTGCTCTGTCCAATATGGCAAGCTGCACCCTGTCCAGATTCCGGTCAACCTGATGAAGACAGTTCTTTTTCAAGTCCACATATACCTGTGATATTCCGGGCAGATCAGGGGCAATATCTCCCCCTCCCGGTAAAACCAATGCATCACAATTCTCTACATCCGCAACACGCAAAGAAACAAACGAGTCCGTCCCCGCCTCCTGCAATGCTCTGACATAGTTTCCTGTCAGCCTTTCATAACCGGCAACCATGACTTTCCCCACAATGCCTTCCTCCTGTAATCGCCTATTGTTACTACAATATATGCGCAGTCAGAAAAGGCTGTGGAAAAATTGTCTCCTGAAATCCCATACCAGATTTAATAACTGCGAATGGGATCGTCCGTATCGCCCTCCGGTGTAATAGACCGGATCACCACGTCATATCCATAGGAATCGTCTACTTTTACGTGTACCCTATCTCCTACTTTATGGCCACGGATGGCTTTTCCAAGTTGTGATTCAATGCTGATATACCCACGCAATGAATCTCCACGCATGGTGGTCACCAGTTTCACTTCTTCTGTTTCATCATCCTCTTCAAAATACAATTCCACCCGGTCATTCAACCCCACCTCATCAGTACTGCTATGGTCTTCAATGACAATGGCGGTTTTGATCATATTTTCCAGATAACGAATCCTGCTTTCGTTTTTATTTTTCTCCTTTTTGGCAGCATAATATTCAAAATTTTCACTTAAATCTCCCTGGGCACGGGCTTCCTTCACTGCCTCTATGGCCTCCTTGCGCACCACCAGCTTGCGGTAGG
>ONWL01000028.1 GCA_900321525.1 uncultured Eubacteriales bacterium | reverse complement strand
CGTCCAACTATGTAGGCTTCATCCGTCGTGCATTGCAAAAAGCAGGTATGGAACAGGTACCGGTCATCTCTGTGAACTTCAGTAAGTTAGAGAGCAATCCAGGTTTCCACTTTACAGTGCCTATGCTGTTAAAGGCCGTTTATGGTGCCATTTATGGTGATATCTTTATGCGTGTCCTATACCGCACCCGACCATATGAGGCCGTTCCCGGCTCTGCCAATGCACTCCATGAGAAATGGAAGGCAATCGTCATCGAATCACTATCTAGAAAGAGCGTCAGCTACTCGGAATTTAAGAAAAATGTCCGGGGCATCATTGCGGACTTCGAGGCGTTAGAACTGCTTGACATCAAGAAACCAAGGGTTGGTATCGTAGGTGAGATTCTGGTAAAGTTCCTGCCACAGGCAAACAACCATCTGGTAGACCTGTTGGAAGCAGAAGGGGCAGAAGCAGTGATGCCAGACTTGTTAGACTTTATGTTCTACTGCTTCTACAATGCCAACTTCAAGGCAGAAAACTTAGGTGCCAAGGCATCCACCGCAAGACTCTGTAATGTTGCCATTGCCGCACTGAAAAAAGTGCGTAAGGTGGCTGCCGATGCATTTGCCAGAAGCAGTCGTTTCGACAACATGTCAGACATCGAACATCTGGCTGAACTTGCCAAACCTTTTGTGTCTCTGGGCAACCAGACCGGCGAAGGCTGGTTCCTGACCGGTGAAATGCTGGAACTGATCCACAACCATGTGCCAAACATTGTCTGCACCCAGCCTTTTGCCTGTCTGCCAAACCATGTAGTTGGAAAAGGCGTCATCAAAGAACTGCGCCACAGTTTCCCGGATGCCAATATCGTGGCCATTGACTATGATCCGGGTGCTTCTGAGGTGAACCAGCTGAACCGTATCAAACTGATGTTAGCCACTGCCCAGAAAAATCTGGCAGCAAAAGAGCAGGGAAAATAAATACATAACAAGCGAAAACCCTTCGCAAAGTGTAAAAAAGGAACCGTGACACACCACGATTCCTTTTTTGTTTGCATCTTTTATCTGATACAATGCCCCTGTTTCCAGTTCCCCACTTATACTCTATGTGCCAATCTGTCTAGATATGACAAACTTCTCTGTTTTTGCCTATATTCCATTTCAATCAGACCTGCCTTCCATTCTATTCCCAATCACTGCTGTGCAGGCTCGTATACCACACCGGCAAGAACGGGAAGATGTTGCACATTGGTCACCATTACAAAAAACGGACGATTCATCTTGATCTCTGGTTCAGTCGATTCCTCTACAGATATCACCTGCTCGTCAGCCTCCTCTATGGGCACATTCAGAAATTCCCGGCCACTTACGCCAAAGGCCAGCACCTGTTTCAGTTCAGTCAGACACACCTGGTCATCTGTCAAACCGGAAAAATCTGCCCGTTCCCGTGAGAAAATATCGGTCACTGCACAGTCCTGTAAGGCAGTCTTCAAATCCAGTTCAGACGCCATCTCAAACTTGGGGATCAAGACCAGCGTACCGGCTTCCCTCTGGCCTTCCCAGTTTTCCTCTTCCCGAAGCAGCTGCGCCATCTCTCCAAAAGACTCTAACAGCAATTCTTCTACAGAAGTATCTTCATCCGGCAGGAACAGCCACATGGAATCCCCTTCCGGCAATGGCAAAGATACACCACGAAAATGAGTTCCGGTATAAAATACAAAATCCCCTTCCTGACGCATCCATTCACAGTTTGTGGTTTTGTTATACCCATAAAAACGATCTGAAATAACATCCGTAGACTGAACGACATTCTGCCATCTTGCCTGATAGGTCACTGTGGACAACACTGCCAGCTGAACCTCCTCTCCCAATGAGATATCTTCCACCTGTTCTGAAGAAAAACCATCATTCTGTTCTTTCAGCCATTCCCGGACATAATAACCCAGTACATCTGTTCCCATTCCAC
Organism: uncultured Eubacteriales bacterium; assembly: GCA_900321525.1. GTDB lineage: Bacteria > Bacillota > Clostridia > Lachnospirales > Lachnospiraceae > UBA2942. Next base: position 13,870 of record ONWL01000028.1, on the reverse strand, counting down.
CATTGTAAACGGAGGTCAAGTACTGTTCTGCCAGAAGTGCACAGGCATCCTCTTTCACCGAATAATCCTTAGATACCCACAGAGAATTTGCAAACTGAGAATGGCTTGCATCTGTATTTTTGTAACCGGAAAGCCACAAAGCCTTTACCAGTTCATCCAGATCCTCTGTATCCTCCATCCCAAGCAATGACAGCAACTGTTCTCTGTTGCTTTCTCCTGTCACTTCTGCCAGTGCACCCAACGACAAATATAGTTGTGTAGGAGAATACACCTGATTCTGCTCTCCCGTATCCCCCAATATAAGAGGGATCATCAACTGATCAAACTGCCACAAAGCGTCCTGATATGTCTCTAACCATGTCAGATCTGTCTCCTGCTCCGCTGCCGATTCTATATCTGCCTCTGCGCTCACCCAATAATTGAATGTCACCGATTCACCGCCTGAAACTGCTTCCTCTGTTCTGACTGTACCTGTGTCCAAAAATGGCGGCCTTGTCAAAATCATAGGTGAAACTGCTTCCTCTGTTCCCTCCTTTGCTCTGGTTTCCTGAAAAAGTGCCTCTGCATCCCCACTTTTTCCAACTCCCGATTTCCCACGTCTGGAGTTTATCCATACACTCCCATAGAAAACACCACCCGCCACCAACATCAGACTGGCAGTTAATGCAATCCAGCGAATGAACAGACTTTTATGAGTTCTTCGTTTCAGGTTCTGGTGATAATTGACTGCTTCTGTGATCAGTTTGTCATCAATATTACCAATGGCTTCGCTGATTTTTTCTGCCTTTCTCATATCACAAAACCCTCCTTTTCTAAATATTCCTTGAGTCCTGCCCGCATCCGAAACAAGGTACTTTTTATTTTTGACTGGCTGCATCCGTTTTGTTTTGCCAATACCTTTACAGAATCACAGTAAAAATACCGGCGAATGAACAACATTCGTTTGTCCTGGGGAAGCGTATACAGATACTGGCTGATGACTGAAGACAACATCTGTCCATCCAACTCTATTTCTATGGTACTTCCGGCAGGAATACATTCTTCCAGTTCATCCAGTGACGCTTCAAACTCTGCACCGCCTCTTTTCACGCTCGTCTGTCTTCTATAGCAGTCAATGGCTGTCTGTCTGGTAATCTTCCCCAAATACACAGGCAAAGTCTTTGGCCGCTGAGGGGGAATCGAATTCCACGCTTTTAGATAGGTATCATTGACACACTCTTCACAGTCCTCCAGATTCCCCAGAATGCGGTACGCAATCTTCGTCAAATACCGTCCATATTTTGTTCTTGTTTCCGCAATTGCAGATTCCTCCCGTCTCCAGAATAAATCTACAATGGTTTCGTCTTTCATCGGGCTCTCCTTGCTGACTCATGTTCTTCTTTTCTCTTTCGTATTCCACTTGCAAATGGTGTAGCGATTTTCTGCTACATATACTATACCGCAAAAAAGAAGGCTTGGTTGCATATTTTCAAAAAATTTTTCTATTTTTCTGTTATTCCATCTGATTGACTACACCTGCAAACAACGGCAATACGTTTCCATTGCTGATATAGAACAGAAATGGCCGATCCACCACAAAATCTTTTTCCTCTTCCTGTTCCCATTCCGCACTTGCTTCCATCATGATCACCGTATATGCTGCTGCCTCACAACCTTCCTCATCTACCTTCACACGAGCAGCGTGGGTAATCTCAGAAACTTCCAGCTGTTCCACTTCCTCTGTCAATGGGGTAAAATCAGACCGTCCGGCATCAAACACATCTGTCACTCCAAGTCCCATCAGGCCTTCCACCAGATCCTGTTCTCCTTCTACATCAAACTTGGGAACAGAAAGATTCACCTGATAGGTTTTGTTTTCCGCACCGCTCCTTCCTTTCGACTGTACCATCGAAAGCACATCCTCATCACCTGCTAAGGATTCCGGTGTCACCCCTTCTTCCGGCAATACCAGCCACATCCCGTCCCGTCCATTGGAAAATGGCAGATATACAGCCGTAAAATCATCTCCTGTATACAAGGACATCCGATTGCTCTGGTGCATGAAATCACAAAGCACATCTCCATCTACCTGATGGAACGTCTGAGATTCTGTACCTTCTTTCCAAAATTCCTCATCCCAGCGCGCTTTAAAATAAATAGAAGAAGCCAATGCGATCACAGTTTCTGGACTCAGTTCCATATTCTGCACATACTCTTCTAACAGTCCTCCAGTCTGCTCATTCAGCCAGCGCCCCAGTGCCTGGTTCAATTCCTCTGACCCCATTTGACCGGCATAAGAAGAGGCATAGTAGTTTTGAGCCAATGTATTCAATGTCTCCTGCCGGAAATTCACCTCTTCATTCAACCACATAGAATTTCCTAAAATGCAGGTACTCAATCCGTCATCTATATAATTGCTCTGCCACAGTGTAGAAATCTGACTGGGCAGTGTCTCTGCACTGTCTACCCCTAACAAATCCAGCACCTGACGGCTGCTTTCTCCATCTGTAATCTCTGCCAGCATACCCAGTGCCAGATACACATTAATAGGGGAATAAACCCGGTTTTCTCCCACTTTCTCTGCCGATCCTCCCAGAAAGACCGGCAGGGTTTTGTCCAGAAATGTACCCATATCCGTCTGAACAGACAGCTGGTTTCTGGCAGCATTCTGGGCACTCCACGAATCATACTGGGCAAAATATGCATCTGTGTCCATAACACCGGTATCCTCATTTACATACTCCATCTCATCCGGATAGGGAATCTGTTCCGGATATACCGCAAGGGCGATCTGCTGTACGTTTCCCTGTCCATGTTCTGGACTTTCTCCCATCTGTCCATTCTGGGCCTCTGTTCCCTGACTGCCTGCTGCCTGTGTAGTTTCCTCTTTTACTGTCTCTTCTTTGGTGGGACGTTCCTCTGTCAATGTCTCCTGACTTTCCTTTCCAACAGTCTCCCCGATGGGTGCTTTCTTTAACAGTGGACTGGCAAACCATAGCGCCCCACCAATCAGCGCACAGCTTGCAGCCAATCCTGCAAAACGAAGGGCGCCTGTTTTCTTTTTCTGCTTTGTTCCTCTGGCCTCTTCTGCTGCAACCAACAACTTCTCATCTACATACTCCATTGCATCACTGAGTTCTTCTTTCTTCATACATACCCCTCTTTCTCCAGAAACTTCTGTAAATCTTTTCTGGTTCGATATAAACTGCTTTTCACCTTTGCTTCGCTCCCCTGTACATAACCTGCAATGTCTCTGATGGAATCACAAAAGTAATACCGATACAGAAACATATTCCTCTGTTCTGCCGGCAATCCATACAAATATCGACTGATGGCCTCTCCCAACTGTCTGCACTCTGCTTCCTGCTCCAAAGAACGTTCCCCTGAAACACAATCCGACAGTTCTTCCAACGACAATGCATACTCACAACTGCCTCGCTTTTGACTGGTATGCCGTCTGTAACAGTCGATCGCCAGCCGTCTGGTAATCTTCCCCAGCCATGCCGAAAGCCGCTCCGGACGGTTGGGCGGAATGGCATTCCATGCACGCAAATAGGTGTCACTGACACTTTCTTCACAATCTTCATAATTTTCCAGAATGTGATAGGCAATCCGGAACAGATAATGGTGGTATTTCTGCTTCGTCTCGATAATGGCACGTTCATTTCTGGCAAAATAGAGATCTAAAATCTGCTCATCTTCCATATACGCCTCCTATGTAATATTTGCAGAATCGCAACTGTTCCGTGCACAGTTACAAGATGAATTTTCTGCTTCTATTATAAAACACGCAAAACAGGAAGAAAAGTAGCAGAATTTTTCAGAAAAAAAGAACAGTCCCCACTTTTTATGGTTTCTGTCCTCTTCTTCTGAACGTATGGCAATGCCATCTTCTTATCCCTCAATCTCCCACTCTACTGTCACCGTATCGGACACCTGAATGTCATCCGGTTCAATGTTCATATCATAACTGTTTGCCACTGCACAGGACTTAGCAAGTGTCATTCTGCCCATGGGATTCACTTCCAGATCCAGTTCTCCCCAGGAATAGTCGATTTTCTGAATGTCCTTTAAAGTAACCCCGGCAGCCTGTGCCAGCACCTGTGCTTTTGCTTTGGCATCTGCCACAGCTTTGCCAAGGAGCGCATTTTTTGCCTCTTCCGTATCTTTCACCGTATATCCTATGACAAACTGTGGAGAAACGGATGCATTTGCCAGCCCATACAATACTTTCCCCAGAAGTGTATTGTCTGAATCAAACTTCACCTTGCACACATGGGTAAACTGGTATCCCACAAACTGCTGCTTATAATTGTGATGCTCGTCCTGCACACTTTCATACACTGGATCCACCTGAAAGGACACAGTCTTCAAGTCACTTCCCGCAAAACCCAGCTCTGCCATCAGGGTTCTCAAACCTTCCGTATCCTCTGAGGACCGTTTCAGTGTCTCTTCATACTCTGGCAATGTTCCCTTCCAGCGTCATGGTAATCCGTGTCACATCCGGCTTTAGACGCAGCTTACCCTTCCCTGTGACACGCATGATCCGTTGTTCCATCCTGTTCCCTCCATCACTTTCTCTCATTAGGTAATTGTGAAACACTTTGAGCCGATCAGAAAATAGCCTGTACATCAAAATTTTTTTCATTTGAAAAACTCTGTGGAATGCCGGTACTTTATTTTTTGAGCAGAAAGCGATAAAAAATATTAGTACCGTTGCTTGGAACCGAAGCGAGAGCGTGTTTTTCAAATAAAAATTTTGATGAAAGGTTTTTGATGTCATCGTTTCACAATCACCTACTTTCTCTCATACCCGGAAATCATCGTCGCAAAAAAACAAAATACCGTTGCCCATGCAAAAAATTTATGCCATTTCATCCGATTCACCACCTTTTTGCTCACAAAGACTCCTTTATCTGCACCTATTTCTGTGCGTCTTCCATTATTTTCTCTACCATCTCCGGGTCAAATACACCCTGTTTCAGCATCTCAATTTCATACCGGTATGGTGGTGCGCTCAGCTTTTTCTCCTTGTTGTAGGTCACATAAGGAGATTCTAAAATCTTTGGCACAGTTGCAAAATCAGGATAGGACGCAATGTAATGCAATGCCTCAAACCCGATATGCCCAAACCCGATATTCTCATGACGGTCTTTGCCTGCCCCCTGAGGATTTTTGCTGTCATTTAAATGGAACACCGCAATCTGGTCTTTGCCGATGATCCGGTCAAACTGCTCCATCACTCCATCAAAATCCGTGCGGATGTCATATCCTGCATCACTGGTGTGACAGGTGTCAAAGCAAACACGCAGCTTGTCCTGATGAACCACGCCATCATAGATAGCAGCCAGTTCCTCAAAACTACGTCCCAGTTCACTGCCCTTGCCTGCCATAGTCTCTAATGCAATATGACACCTGGTATCCCCAGTCAGCACTTCATTTAACCCCTTGATGATCTGGCGAATACCAGCTTCCTCTCCTGCTCCTACATGAGAACCTGGATGCAGTACCAATATATCACTGCCCATGGCAGCGGCACGCTCTAATTCCACTGCCAGAAACTCCACTGCCAGCTGGTATGTCTCCAGCTTGACCGTATTGGCCAGATTGATGATATACGGCGCATGGACGATGAACCGGTGGATTCCATTGGCTTTCATCAATGCCTGTCCTTCCGGAATCCGCAATTCACTGATGTCCTTTCGTCTGGTGTTTTGCGGTGCACCTGTATACACCATAAAGGTATTGGCTCCGTAAGAAAGAGCTTCCTTCACAGACCCCTCAAACATTTCTTTTCCACTCATTCCCACATGAGAACCGATTAACATCTTATTTCTCCTTCCTCTTCACAGACTTTTCTGCACACTCCATCCTGGATCAACCATGCCTCACCGCAAATCCGCTCCACACCATTCTCTCCATACAGATAACTGCCATCCGGCAGGGCATAAAACTGCCGTCCCAGACTATCCGGATAAGTGATATCCTCAAAAATCCGTAATCCATCTAATGTCTGATCTCTCAAATCCTGATAATGGGGCAGAATCATACACTCCGTCAGTCCCAATCCATCCAGAAACCGTTCGTAGGAAGGATCCACTGCCTCTCCTTCTAATTCCGGCTGGGCATACACCACCTCTGCACTATTCATGGTTCCTGCACTGATGCCCATGACCACCCCATCAAAATCTTTTATCCACTCTTTCAGGCGGATTGCATGAAAAAACCGGTTCTGTGTAGGCACATGTCCCCCTGCCAGTATGATCAAATCACTTTCTCTCACCAGTTGTTCTGCCTCGGAAGCATTGCGTCCATCTAACACACGATACTGGATCAACTCTATGCCAGTCAGTTCTATGGTCTTCTGCGCCCCGAACGCAAATTCATCTGTAAAGGCAGTGTCATCCGGATCAGATGTAATAAACAACCCACGCTTTCCCTGTCCCACTGCGTCCCTGAATCTGGCGGCAAAATGATTTCTAGTTGTAAACGGCTTTCCCCGCTCGTCAAACGGAGAACTGGTCAAAAATAAAATCATGTATCTTTCTCCTGTTTTATAATCTTTAAATTTAAAAACTTTTCTTACAGTATACCTGAAATATCCATTTTTTTCAAGCATTTTCCAAAACATTCTGTTTTCTATGACACAAAAAGGCTGCTGCCCATGGACAACAACCTTTTGCTCATTGATACAGACTTCCGTCTGCTATTTAGTTCACACCTAAGATATCTCTCACAGTCTTTTCCATATCGGCAGTCTCGCATACTCTGTCATGTAATACTGCGGCACTGCGAATGTCTTCGATTGCCTGAGGCACTGCCACACCAGACAGACGATTTAACTCGTCTACCAGCTCGAAATCGGTCTGGCTGTCATAGGAAGCGTCAATGGCATTCATCACGCTTCTGGTAAACTTGTATGGGCTGGCAGTAGAGGCAATCACTGCCTTCTTGGTATCACCGGTCTTTGCCACATACTTGTCATATACACAGGAAGCCACTGCGGTGTGGGTATCCATGATATACCCTTCTGCATCATATACCTTCTTGATCTGTGCGGCGCACTCTGCCTCAGAAGCATAGTCTCCGTAGAACTCGTCTAACTGCGCCTTCATGGCATCTGTAATGCTGTACTTACCCTCTGTCTTCAGAGACTCCATCAGAGAAGCATCTACTGCTGCATCTGCCCCTGCGATCTTATAAATCAAACGTTCCAGATTACTGGAAATTAAAATATCCATAGACGGAGAAGTGGTCAGGATAAATGGACGGTTCTTATCATAGCATCCGGTTGCAAAGAAGTCACACAGTACCTTATTGTCATTGGATGCACAGATCAGCTTATCGATCGGCACACCCATGTTCTTTGCATAGTAAGCAGCCAAAATATTGCCGAAGTTACCGGTTGGTACTACCACATTGATCTGCTCGCCTTCTGCAATCTCGCCAGACTGCAGCATCTGCGCATATGCATATACATAATATGCCACCTGAGGTACCAGACGGCCAATGTTGATGGAGTTTGCAGAGGAGAACTGTAATCCTGCTGCATTCAGATCCTTCTTCAGCTGCTCATTGCCAAACATGGCCTTTACACCGTTCTGGGCATCGTCAAAGTTACCGGTAATGCCCACTACATAGGTATTGGCACCTTTCTGTGTCACCATCTGCTTCTCCTGAATGGGGCTGACACCATTCTTGGGATAAAATACAATAATCTTGGTTCCCGGCACATCTGCGAAACCAGCCAGAGCCGCCTTACCGGTATCACCGGAAGTTGCGGTCAGAATGACGATATCATTGCTGCACTGATTCTTTCTGGCAGAAGTCACCATCAAATAAGGGAGAATGGACAGTGCCATATCCTTAAATGCAATGGTAGCACCGTGGAACAACTCCAGATAATACGCACCGTTCTTCTTTACCAATGGTGCGATCTTTTCTGTATCAAACTTGCTGTCATAGGCATTGTTGATACAATCCTTTAACTCTTCCTCTGTAAAGTCTGTAAAGAACTGCTTCATCACTGCATACGCAGTTTCCTGATAACTCTTGCCTGCAAAAGCAGTAATGGGCTGTTCCAGTGCCGGAATGCTGTCCGGTACAAATAAACCGCCATCCTCTGCCAATCCCTGCAGGATTGCCTGAGATGCTGTCAATGCTTCCTTGCCACCTCTGGTGCTTCTGTACAATAATTCCATTTCAATCCTCCATTTCGAAGCGTATCCATCATTTATTTATTTTTTGTAAAAACATTTCCTACAATGTTTTAGTCTACCATATACACTTTCAAAAAACAAGCCATTTTGCTATGGAAGCAACGCTTTTCCAATTTCTTATGAATTACAGGAAATGGTTCCCTTTTCTCCATCAATGGTGACGATTGCACCATTTTTTAAGATATCAGTAGCGTGAGTTGCCCCAATGATCACCGGAATATCCAAACTGTATCCTACTACTGCTGCATGACAGTTTGGATCATCGGTTTCTACGACAATACCGGCTGCCTGCTTCAACTGGGCGATGATGCTGTTGTCGGTCTTTTTCACCACCACGATTTCTCCACTCTTGAAGTTCTCCTGAATCTCTTTGGCATCCTTGCCCACGCACAAAGAAGCACTTGCTTTCTTGCTGACCAGACCGGTTCCACGGAGAAGAATGTGACCTACCACATGTACTTTGATCAGGTTCGTCATACCGGCCACACCCAGAGGCACACCAGCAGAAATGACAACCAGTTCTCCTGACTTTACAATTCCAGCCGATTCTGCTGCTTCTACCGCATGTTCAAACAGATCATCTGTATTATACTCTTCCTTGATCAGCAATAAATCATCCTGGCAGTGGCACCAGACAATGTTACAGTGATAATACCTGCCGCATTCAAATCCAATGCTGTAGTACAAGTCGCATGGGAAATGGCATTGGTTACATCCGGATTCACCAGAGAACTTCTGGCATAGAAGCGATTTCTGTAATTAATATCCTTCTCTGTTCGTTTTGCAATCCGCACCATGGTTCGTAATGCCTCGATGGGGTATGCACCGGCAGCCGTCTCCCCCGACAACATAATCGCACTGGTTCCGTCATAAATGGCATTGGCCACATCTGTAGACTCTGCACGGGTGGGACGAGGATTCTTCATCATGGAATCTAACATCTGTGTAGCTGTGATAACGATCTTCTCTGCATTGTATACTTTGCGAATGATCTTCTTTTGAATGACCGGTACATCCTCAAGCGGAATCTCTACCCCCATATCCCCTCTGGCCACCATGATACCATCCGATACACGAATAATTTCATCAATGTTATCCACACCCTGTGCATTTTCAATCTTGGCAATGATCCGCATGGTCGTACAACCGTATTCATTCAGCAGTTTTCGAATCTGCATGATGTCATCCGCACTGCGCACAAAAGATGCGGCAAGAAAATCAAACCCATTTTCAATACCAAAGATGATGTCATCCCGATCTTTTTCGCTCATATAAGGCATGGTCAGATTTACATTTGGTACATTGACTCCTTTATAGTTGGAAATCACACCACCATTGACAATGGTACCAATGATATCTGTCTCATTGATGCTCATGACTTTCATCTCAATCAGACCATCATCAATCAAAATACGGGAACCAATAGACACATCATCAATCAGTCCTTTATATGTAATGGAAACAATCGTCTCATCTCCCAACACATCTCTGGTGGTCAAGGTAAAGGTCTGTCCTGCGGTCAGTTCCACTTTTCCAGCACCAAAATTCTTGATTCGAATTTCCGGGCCTTTCGTATCCAGCAAAGTAGCCACTGGCAGATTCAGTTCTGTACGAAGCCGCTCTACACGCTCTAAATTCTTTTTGTGCTGCGCATGATCCCCATGAGAAAAGTTAAAACGAGCTACATTCATTCCCTCTATCATCAACTTCCGTAACACCTTATCATCTTCTGTCGCCGGTCCCAATGTACATATAATTTTTGTCTTTCTCACTTTTGTCCTCCATTTTCATCCTTGATTCCGAAACATTGTATCGTTCTTTCTTCTGCCCTCTTTGCCATCCTGTTCTGAACAGTGTCATTCGACTGATAGCTGGCACGCTTCCATCATATCACATCTGTTTCCTAATAGTACAATTTCCCCTCCTCCACGATAGAAACTGTACCATTATGTGATTCTAATATTGTGACTCCACAATTTTTCTGCACACCGCCCTTCCAGAAATCCGCAATGGGTATGGGTTTCACCGCTGAAAGCAGTCCACGCAGCGCCGCACCATGACAGGCAATGAGTATCGTTTCCTGCTCGTATGCCTCTGTATGAATCACCTCTCGCAAAAACGTGCTGGTTCGTTTCATTAACTGCTCTATGGATTCTCCACTTTCCGGACATACATACCGCTCCGGATGTTCAAAAAAATTCACCAGTTGCACATCTCCTATGATTCCTGCTTCTGGACGATGCACCAAACCTTCCAATGAACCAAAACTGATTTCCTGCAATCTGGGCTCTACAATAACAGGAATCTGCCTGTCCCCCACAATGATTCGAGCCGTCTCTGCCGCACGTATCAACGGACTGGTAAACACACGATCAAAGGAAATATCCTTCATTCCTTCCGCAGTCAGCTTCGCCACCTGAATTCCATTTTCATTCAATGGCACATCAGAATGTCCCTGCAAACGGCATACCTTGTTCCACTCCGTCTCTCCGTGTCTGATGATATAAATCTTCATGTCTTCTGTACTCCTGTTTTTCTGACACTTTGCAAGCACACGTCCATACCGCAAAGATAACTTTATTATAATACAGCGAAAAAGTTTGTGCAATATTAGAAACTTTTTTATGTGGCAATTTTGAACAATATCACTTTTCCAAAAAGCGGTTGATTTACCATTTACCGCAAATCAACCGCTCTTTTCAAATTTTCATTATATCAATGAAATAATATTTGCTTTATTTTTCTATCAACTGATAGAAATTTAATAATATTTTTGCAACTTCTGCCCTTGTAGCATCATTTTTTGCTTTTAATTCTCCAGTTGCAGTTCCCGATAAAATACCATTTGCTACAGCCCAGCCCATTGACTCCTTTGCGTAATTAGATATCTGTTTTCCATCCTTATAAACGGTCAAATCTGCTCTGCCACTTGTATCCAAGCCCAACAAATCCGCATAGTGATACAATATTACAGCCAGCTGTTCTCTTGTAATATTGGCAGTCGGTCTGAACTTACCATCCCCAAAACCATTTACAATTTTATTTTCCGCTGCCCAGGTAACTGCCAACGAATAATACTTGCCAGATGATACATCAGAAAACAATACTTTATAGGTTGTATCAGGACTTCCTGCCATACGATACAGTACGGATGCTACCATGCCTCTTGTCATAGTTCCGTTTGGCGCAAAAGTGATGCTATTAATACCAGTCATCAGACCCAATTCATATACCTGTTTCACAGAAGCATAATACCAAGTCCCTTCTTTCACATCTGTAAATGGATTTACAGACGACTCTGCCTCTGTTGTCTCTTCTTCCTTTTCAGGGGAACCAGACTCTAACCCACCATATACTTCAAATTCCCACAAAGAATAGCCATATTGGGTAGCCCTCTTGGTTCCATAAAGCATCACATATCTTGCGGTCACCTCAGCCAGCTGTATCGTATCTGTTACACCATCTCCTGCTGTTTCTGTAAATACAGGAGTCCATGTATTGCCGTCTACAGAAGTTTCTATGGTATATGCCTTTCCATAAGCAGCTTCCCAAATCAGATTTACTGTATCAATTTTGTATTCTGCACCCAAATCCACATAAAAATATGCTGTTTCGGCAAAATCAGACTCCCATCTGGTATCACCCTTTCCGTCTACTGCCAGCATACTATTTCCAGAAGATGCTCCTGTTTCCTTTCCAAGTGCCAGATTCTTTCCAGTAAAATAATCTGATGCTACTTTTGCATATACACCCATCTCATAAATAGAATATCCATATGTAGTAGCTCTTTCTTGACCATACATTCGTACATAACGTCCCGTTGCTGTTTGTTCCAATACTGCATCCAGATATGCTTTACTTTGCCCATCTGTTACTGTATATACAGTGGTCCATTCTGTTCCATCTTCAGATACCTGTAATACATATGTTTTTCCTGCTGCGGTTTCCCACTGGATGGTAATTTCTGAAATATCATACATTGCTCCCAAGTCCAGGCAAATCCACTCCTCATCTGTAAAGGCAGATTCCCAACGGCTGTTTCCATTGCCGTCTACTACATTGACTGCCTTTTGTATTTCTGTAGAAGCAGTTGCCACTGCACCATTTGATACTTTTTGCAGATTGGGGTCAACTGGTTCTGTTACAGGAATCGTCGGTCTCTCCACCAGTCCCTGGCTTTCTGACTCGGTTTCCTGAGTACTTGTTTCTGTTTCCGGTAAAGAAGGACTCTCTGGCTTATCCTTACCTGGAGCAACCAACTGAATCTGCTCCAAATCCGCATATGCAACTGCATATGCACAGCAGCGTTCTTGAATCAGATTCATTAACTCTGCCGTCACATTGTTCTTGGTCACTACGGAATCCTTGCTGTCAAATACGAGAGGCTCCGTTTTCCCTGTAATGGTATAAAAAATAGCAGCAGCAGAAACCAACGAACCAGTATTATTGGCATGGATGTTGTCAGAATACCAGTCATATCCGTAATCATAGTACAATTCATACCACGCCTCTCCAGCAGGTGCCATCTGGGCACCCACTGCCTTTGCTGCTGCCACATAACTTTCAGTAAAATAACTCTGGGTATCTTTCAACACACTCTTATTTGCCCATGGCATGTACAGCACGGTTTTGGCATCGGTTTGGGCAATCCATTCCTGAATGGTCGTTACGCCTGTCATCAATTGTTCCCCATTGAAATTGCTTGCTTTGTCCTGTAATACCACATAATCAAAATCACCTGTGAGGATTGTATTCTTAGTCTCTGGCAAGGATGCGTGCAAAGTCAGAGGCTGACCCAGCTGAATCAGCTTTTCCACTTCAATTTCCTGTCCATCTGCCGCAAACAAATCCTTTACCTTGTCTGCCACATCATTATAATAAGTCAAACTATTTCCAATAAACAAAATACGCATAGGATCTATTTCTTCCTCTGGTGTTCCATTATAATTGGTTTCATATACCATCAGTTCTAAAAAAGAAGCATTGTCACTGTACTTTTTCTGCACATGAATCCGAATGTAACGAGCAGTAACCGGTGCAAATGTCACAATGTTCTTTCCTGCAGCGGCATCTGTTACTTCTGCCGCAATCTGCCATCCTGCATCCGGATTTTCTGTATACTCTACAAAAAATGCTGTGGCATATGCATTTGGATAGGTACTGTCTGCCCCCTGATATACCACAACCTTATTGGAAGAAGAACTAGGGTGTCCCCTGTTTGATCGTCAAGGCAGAAAAGTGGTTTTAAACGAAACCGGACAATCCTTTCTGACCGCAGTGGATCAGGCTCTAACCATACTGGATGAAGGCATCCAGCAGGTTTCTGCTTTACTGCCGCCTGTACGTGTGTATCCCCAGGCAGGCATTCGCTTCATTGCCCAACTGACTACAGACTACTGGATGGAATCGGGCTATCAGCTTCAGATTCTCTCTTACCGTGATCTGACCACCGGCGGTGATGCCTATGATCTGACTGTGATGCATCTGCTTTCGGATATGTCCGGCTATGCCTATCAGATTTTGATGGAGGATGCGCTATGTGTGGCCGTTTCACCAGATCATCCTCTGGCAAACACAACAGAATTGTCGATTCAAGAATTGGCACAAGTTCCTTTGATCGGATTTGATATAAAACATCCTCTGCGCAATCTGACAGATTCCTTTTTTCAGGA
>ONWL01000125.1 GCA_900321525.1 uncultured Eubacteriales bacterium | reverse complement strand
GTTCACGCTGTTTCTGATGTCTGTGATTGCCACATTTCTGTACGGATATCACTATGGACTGACATTGTTCCACTAAAAAGCAGGTGCGGCACAATCCAAAAAGGAATTGTGCCGCGCCTGCTTTCATACTTTCATTCTGCGGTATCGCACCATTTTTCCAAAAACTCTGCTCTTGATCATACCTACCGCTACATAATTGCTACATTAAAGGTGAAAACACACGCAATACCGAATTCACACAACCTCTCCACCAACCAGGACGGAATTCTCCCGGTTCGATTTTTCTGCTCTTTCCAATGGTCTCAAATACATCCCGTTTCACATCCAGCACTGCCTTACAGCCGTAAAACCAGCTGGCACATTCAAAATGGAGAAAAAGGCTTCGAAAGTCCCAGTTTATGGTGCCGACAATCGCCATTTTGTCATCACAAACCATACTTTTGGCATGAATAAAGCCCGGTGTAAACTCATAAATTTCAATTCCCACCTGAAGCAGGGCACTATAGTTGGACCTAGTAACCTGATACACCGTCTTCTTATCCGGGATACCCGGTGTGACGATTTTCACGTCTACCCCTCTCTTGGCCGCCATGATCAGGCTGTTGCGCAGCTCATCGCTGAGGATCAGATACGGAGTGAAAATATATACATAATCTTTGACCTGCCCTAACATATCAATATAAATGTTTTCCGCCAACGGATTGTCATCTAGCGGATCATCTCCATAAGGTTGTACAAATCCCTGCCCGGTAAATGGTTCCGGATGCCACCTATGAGGCATATACTCTTTCAAATCCACAGATGGAGCTTCTTCCGGACGAACGCTGGTCCACATTTCCAAAAACATTTCTGTATAGTTATACACTGCATCCCCCACCAAGCGAATGCCAGTGTCCTTCCAATATCCAAAGGGGCTATTGATATTAATATAGCGGTCAGACAGGTTGATGCCGCCGGTAAAAGCAGTATGTCCGTCTATCACCAGAATCTTTCTGTGGTCACGATGATTCATCACCATAGAAAACATCAATCCAATGTGATTAAAGGACTCACATTTGATATGAGGATCAATGGACTCTAATTTCTTTCTGTAATTCAATGGCAAATATGTGACAGACCCCATATCGTCATACAGGATCTTGACTTCTACCCCTTCCTTTGCTTTCCGAGTCAAGATGTCCACCATAGGGTTCCACATTTCTCCAACTTCAATGATGAAAAATTCCAGAAAGATGAAATGTTCTGCCTGCTCCATAGCCTCCAACATGGCCCGATAGATCAGGTGGCTTTCCGGATAATAGGTCACTTCTGTGTTCTCGTGAACCGGAAAATGCTCATCTTCCCAGATAAACCGACTAGTGGCACCTGCACGTCTGTCCACTGACAGCAGGTGATCCAGTACCTCTGGCTTTTGGGCTGAAACATCTCGTATCTTGTTCTGAGAAATATTTAGTTTACCTCGCAGCTTTTTGCTGGGCCTCTTATCACCGCAAAACATATAAAGAGGCACACCAAACAACGGAAACAGCATAATGATAATGATCCACCCCATCTTATATGCGGAAGGCTCATGGTCTGTATTCACCAGATACAGTACGAATACCACGCCCAATACACTGGTGACAAAGGAAATATAGGAAAGCCTCTCCTGGAGTTTTACAAGAAGAATGATCCACCATCCAATCTGTAATAACATCAGCAATGCAGTGATCATCATTCTTCTGGTTGCCAATTCTTTGTATTTCTTCATGTATACCATCTCTTTCCTAATTTCTACAGTTTTGAAACTGTCATCTGCGCAAAGAATATTCTTCCATATTCCATACTTTATCCACCAGACCATCATAAAATTCCGGTTCATGGCAAACCAGTAAAATGGCACCTTTGTATTCCTGTAATGCCCGTTTCAATTCTTCTTTGGCATCTACATCCAGATGATTGGTGGGCTCATCCAATAACAGTATATTCGTTTCCACATTGATCAGTTTACACAGACGTACTTTCGCCTGTTCCCCACCGCTTAATACACGTACCTTGCTTTCGATGTGTTTGGTGGTCAAACCACATTTTGCCAGCGCACTGCGCACCTCATACTGGGTGTAAGAGGGAAATGTCTGCCAGATTTCCTCAATGCAGCTATTGTCACCAGGGGGCATCTCCTGCTCAAAATATCCTGTATACAGATAATCTCCCAGATGCACCTGACCGGACAATGTCGGAATCAATCCCAGCAGACTTTTTAAAAAAGTGGATTTTCCGATTCCGTTGGTTCCCACAATGGCAATCTTCTCGCCCCGTTCCATCCGCAGGTTCATCGGTTTGGATAAAGGATGGTTTGCCTCATACCCCAAGACCAGATCTGTTGTCTCAAAAATGACCTTGCCGGCTGCTCTGGCATTCTGAAAATGGAACTCCGGCTTGGGTTTTTCTGCCGCCAGTTCGATCACATCCATCTTGTCTAGTTTCTTCTGTCTGGACATGGCCATATTTCTAGTGGCCACTCTTGCCTTATTGCGAGCTACAAAATCTTTCAGATCTTCTATCTCCTTTTGCTGTCTCTTATAAGCCGCCTCTAACTGAGCCTTCTTCATCTCATAGACTTCCTGGAATTTATCATAGTCTCCCACATACCGGTTCAACTCCTGATTTTCCATATGATAAATCAGATTGACCACACTGTTCAAAAATGGAATGTCATGAGAAATCAAGATAAACGCATTCTCATAATCCTGCAAATACCGTTTCAGCCATTCAATATGCACTGCATCCAGATAATTAGTAGGCTCGTCAAGCAGCAGAATATCCGGCTTCTCCAGTAGCAACCTGGCAAGCAGCACTTTGGTACGCTGGCCACCACTTAATTCTGTCACATCTGTATCCAGACCCAGTTCCATGACACCCAGCGCTCTGGCCACTTCCTCTACCTTGGTATCAATGATATAAAAATCATGCTGCTCTAACAACTCCTGATAGGTACCGGTTTCTTCTAACAGACGATTCATTTCCTCCTCATCTGCTTCCCCCATCTGCAAAAACATATCATTCATCTCTGCTTCCATGTCATACAGATAGGAAAAGGCACTGCGCAGCACATCTCCTACCGTCATCCCCGGCTCTAATACTGTATGCTGATCCAGGTAACCGGCACGGACATTCTTTGCCCAAATCACCTTCCCCTCGTCTGGCACCAACTTTCCAGTGACGATATTCATAAAAGTGGATTTTCCCTCTCCATTGGCACCAATCAGCCCAATATGCTCTCCTTTCAACAGTCGAAAGGAAACGTGATTGAAAATCGCCCGATCCCCAAATCCATGTGTCAAATTCTGTACTTCTAAAATCATATCCTCTTTCCTTACAGGCATCTGCCTTCTTCTTGATACACTTCTATCCAACAGCCGTCTGACTGTTGCGGCAACATGCCATGGATACAGTCTGGTATATCCGTTCTACACCCATGGCGTTCACTTATACAGTACATTATACTGAAAAACAGACAAAATACAAACAGTTTTGCAATTTTTCTTTTGTTCTTTTTTGTCTTCTTTTTCTCTGTTTTGTCCACTTTACCTTCACACCTTGCTTTCCAAAAATACCCCTGCTACACTAAAATCAAAGTACAAATCCACCAAAACGGAGGTATATTATGAAAATCAAAATAGCAGAAGATTACTATCAGATGAGTAGAATCGCTGCCAATATCATCTCTGCACAGATCATCATCAAACCAGACTGTGTACTGGGACTGGCAACTGGCTCTTCTCCTATTGGCACCTATAACCAGCTGGTTCGCTGGTATGAAAAGGGAGATTTGGATTTTTCAGAAGTGACCACCATCAATCTGGATGAATACAAGGGACTCTCTCCTGACAATCCACAAAGCTACCGTTATTTTATGAACCATCATCTGTTTGACCGGGTGAACATTCAAAAATCACGAACCTATGTACCAGATGGTCTGGAAGCGGATGCAGAAAAAGCCTGCGCCGATTACAACGCCATCATCAAAAACTGCGGCGGCATTGATTTACAATTATTGGGACTGGGACGAAACGGACACATCGGATTCAATGAACCGGGAGCCGCTTTTGAAAAGGAAACCCACTGCGTCAATTTGACCCAGAGTACCATCGACGCCAACTCCCGCTTCTTCTCCTCAGAAGAAGAAATTCCGAAACAAGCATACACCATGGGCATCAAGTCCATCATGCAGGCACACAAGATTCTGGTGATCGTCAATGGCATACAGAAAGCTGAAATCGTGAAACAGGCATTCTTTGGACCGATTCCCCCTCAGGTACCTGCCTCTGTGCTGCAATTACATCCGGATGTGACACTGGTGGCAGACAAAGAGGCTCTGTCACTTTTATAAATTGTAGATAGGCAATTGCCTCTCTAATCCCGACTTTTTTGAAAGGAGTAAATATTCGCTATGTTAATTCGAAATGGACTTGTGTTTACTGGAGAGGGAAAGTTTGCACAACTGGATGTGGTCACAGATGGAGATTTGATTGGGGCTTTACTACCGCCTGGCACAGCAGATACAACCAATCAAACTGTGGTAGATGCCACAGGATGTTATGTGATCCCCGGTTTGACAGATATTCATTTTCATGGCTGTGACGGATTTGATTTCTGTGATGATTCTTTAGAGGCCTGTGAACATCTGGCTTCTTTTGAACTGCAGCACGGGGTCACGTCTATCTGTCCGGCGACTATGACCCTTTCCGCTGACAAGCTGCGCAGCATTTGTCAAACAGCTGCTGCGTTTCGTGACAAACAACACCTCAACCCTGCACTGGAACAGGCTGACCTGATCGGTGTGCATATGGAAGGACCTTTTATCAGCCCTGCAAAAAAAGGGGCGCAAAATGAAGCGTTTATTCAAAAGCCGGATCGTACACTGGTACGCCGTTTTCTTTCTGATTCCAAGGGACTGGTAAAACTGATCTCTCTGGCACCGGAACGAGACGGTGCCATTGCCTGCATCGCAGAATGTAAGGACGAAGTGGCATTTTCCATTGCCCATACCGAAGCCAACTATGCTACCGCTATGGCTGCCTTACAGGCAGGTGCTAATCATGTAGAGACAGCGGCGTGATCGGTGCTGCCTTTGACCAGGCAGACTGTTTTGCCGAGTTGATCTGTGATGGCATTCACATTTCCGCACCGGTGGTACGGGCTGCCTTTCGTCTGTTTGCCGGACGCATCATCCTGATCAGTGACAGTATGCGGGCTGCTGGCAAGCCGGATGGCACATATACACTGGGAGGACTAGAAGTCACCGTCCATGGCCAATACGCCACTTTGGCAAACGGCACGCTGGCAGGCAGTGTCACTCCCTTGTATGAATGCATGCGCACTGCTGTGTCTATGGGAATTCCACTGGAAGATGCCGTCACAGCCGCCACCATCACACCGTGCCGTTCCATTGGCATGGATGGACAGTACGGCAGTCTGGAACCGGGCAAAAAAGCACACCTGCTTCTGTTGGATCAGCAGACATTAGACATCCGGCAGATCATCAAAGGCAGCGTACAGTTACCGCTTTCTGCCCTGCATTAAATTTCTGTATTCATTGGCAGAGTGTCCGGTCATTTTTTTAAACACTCTGGAAAAATGTGCCATATCGAGAAAGCCTACCTGCTCGGCAATATCTCCGATCCGCAAAGAGAGATCTGCCAGCAACTCCTTGGCTTTCTCAATGCGCACATGATTTAAAATGTCAGAAAAACTCTTCTCTGTATAGCGGTTTAACAGCTTACTCAAATGCCACTGGCTCACATACACATGTTCCGCCACATCCGATAATTTCAACTTCTCACGATAATTTTCTGCAATATACTGTAATGCATTGTTCACGATAAAGCTTCCCGCCGCAGACTCCTGTAATTCTTCTTCCGGCTGTGGCGGTTCTGTCTGTTCTGTTTCTGGTTGCTCCGATTGAACTGCATCCACTGGGGCTTTCTTTCTCACAGCAGTTCTTTGGTCTAACTGTGCCACCATTGCCTCAATGGCCTCTGTCAGCTCGTCCATTTTAGAAGGCTTCAACAAATATCTGGTCACCCCCAGACGAATGGCCTGTCTGGCATATTCAAAATCCCGAAATCCGGTCAATATGGTAATCTCCATATCCGGATGCTGTGATTTCAGTGCCGCAATCATAGACAACCCATCCACACCAGGCATCCGAATATCCGAAAACAAAATATCCGGACAGACCCAATTGATCACCATTTCTCCCTCCTGAGAGGTCAAATCATTTAACAGTCTGGTGATGGCTCTTGTCTCCGGTCTGCGTAAAAAGAACATCTGGGTAAACAAGTCATTGTAGCTCCACAAAAAGGAGAAGATAGCTACCGTGGCAAATGCCGGTTTGGTCAATGGAATGATGACTTTGAAGAAAATCTGGATGGGACCACACCCCTCTAAGAAAGCCGCCTCCTCCAGTTCAATGGGCAGTCCTTTGATATAACCGGTCAGTACCACAATAGCAAAAGACAGATTCCCTGCAATCTGTGGCAAAATTACAGAGAGCATAGACAACCACCAGTTTCTGGTATTGACAATTCCCCAGGAAGTTTCCATGGTATACACCGGAATAATGGTGGCAAAGCCGCCAGTCCTGCCAACAATACCACCCCTGCGCATACCACACAGGAAATGAAGACACTGTTTTTATATGCGGAAAAAATATCCAGATTCTGAAATGCCTTCCGATAGTTTGCTGTGGTATATAGATTTCCAACCGGCAGAGAGAAAGAATTGCTCAAAATCTTATCTTTTGCCTTAAAAGAATTCTGGAATACCCATATGATAGGATATACCGTAGTCATTGCCCAGAAGATCAGAAACAGGTATACCAGCGCCACAGAAGGCTTCCATCTCTTTTTTCGCGCCGGTCTGCTCTGGAAGGATTTGGTCATTTCCTTTTGTTTCATCGTTTCATTCCTCCCATTAATAGTCTTTCTCTTTGAAAATGGTATTGACCACTTTGGATAATACCACACCCAAAATTACGATCATCACCGCCAATGCCGCACCGTAGTCTACATTTTTGACCTCCATGGTCTGATAATACATGTAAGTTCCAGTCAAAAATGTGGATTTCAATGGCATCCCCTTTGGGAACATGATCCAAGGCAGATCAAATACCTTTAAGGCCCCTGTGACTGCCAGCACTGCGCAGGTACACAATACATTATGCGCCATGGGCAGGGTAATATAGCGGATCCTCTGCAGTTTCGTAGCACCGTCAATGGAGGCTGCTTCATACAATTCCTCTGGAATGTTATTCAAACCAGTAATGATGATCACAAAGTAAAAGCCTACATACTGCCACATAACCGGAAGCATCATAGTAAACAATGCCAGGTGTTCCCCTTTCCAGTCAATGAGCGTCTTTCGTCCCAACACTTCCAAAAACTGATTCAGCATCCCCTTATCATAAAGGAAAATCAGGTTGAACAACAAACCAAGTGCGGTTGCAGAAACCACAATAGGGAAAAAGTATAATGTACGGAACAATTTTGCCCCCTTGGTGATATTATCTACCATCAATGCCAGTATCAATGCAATGCCCACCTGCCCTACCAGTGTCACCACCATCATGATGAGTGTATTCTTCAATGAAGTCCACACATTCTGGTCATGAATCATTTCTACATAGTTGGTATACCACGGAGTGTTGAATTCTTCTCCGGATACGCCTAACTGCTTGATCTGCATGAAACTGTCTAAAATATTTTTAAAGAACGGATAATACAGATACACTGCCATAAAGACAAATGCAGGAAAGAGAAAAAGAATCAAAGGTTTTTTATTTTTATATATATTTGCATCCATTCAATCTACCTCTTTTTCAGGAATGCCGGAGGTGCAAACCACCTCCGGCATTTCCACTGTTCCTCATCGAATTCTATCTTTTTTATGATCACTGTGCTGCGTATACATCCAGACCTTCCTGAACTGCATCTGCTGCGCTGACATTTCCGGTTACGATCTCTGGCATGCCATCAAAAGTAGATACTCGGCACTCACCATTGAACACATCCTGTACTGCACCAGTCAGGGAAGTACAGCCTGCCATCATGCTCATTGCCTTGATCTGCAATGCATTAAATGCTTCTTCATCTACTTCCGGTGCATTTTTCAATGCACTTGCAGTATGCTGTGCAAAGATCGGTACCACTTCATCAGATGTCATATAGGAAACAAAGCTGACTGCTGCCTCTCTCTTCGCCGGATCATCCCATGCCTTCTTGGTGATATAATAACCCATGGACAAACCACCGATCAGGTCTGTTGCCTTTCTGGTGTCACTACCCGGTACATATGTCACATCAAAGTTTGCCAACTTATCGGTATCTAAAGTAGCTGCATCATCCGGATCTGATTGGCAGGCAGATACGATACCACCTACTTTCCAGGAACCATCAATCAGGAATGCTGCCTTGCCATCTACGAACATGGCAAATGTCTCATCATCTGTTGCGGATAACGTGTTATCTGGGAAATAGCCGCTTTCATACAGGCTCTTGATATCTTCCATACCGGCTACCCAACCCTTACCGATTTCATCCTCGATGCTTGCCGGAACAGTCAGATGGTCTTCAACCGTTGTATGATTGAAGATTGCAAACTCCCACCAATAATGGGGAATGTTGCCTAATGCTGCCGCAATAGGAGTATATCCTGCATCCTTGATCTTTTCACAGTCTGCCAGGAACGCATCCCATGTATAATCTGCGCCAGGTACCTCTACCCCTGCTGCATCCAGCACTTCTGTGTTCACAAACATTGCCTCCCAGTATCCATTGACCGGCACCGCATATGCTTTGTCATCTACCATAGAAGCCGGGATACGCCCGTCATCCATATTGGAAGCATATTCCGGATACTCTGCTCTGATGTCTTCAATGGAAATCACCTTACCTGCCTTGATGAAATCATTGGCATCCGCACCATTAAAAAAGAACAATACATCCGGCTCAGAACCGGTTTCAAAGTCTGTCACCACACGAGTCTTAAAAGAGTCATCGGAAGTGGCTGACATATCTACTACTGTATTACCAGTTTCTCTTTCCCATGCTTCATAGCTGGCCTTGTAATTCTGTGCATTTCCATCATTTCCCGCAAAAGTAGTCACCACTTCCAGTTCTACACTGCCTGTAGTACTACCTGCTCCCTTTGTTTCAGTGGCAACTTCTTTCTTACTGCCACATGCTGCCATGGAAAACGCCATGGTACATGTCAATAACAATGCTGTGATTTTTTTCAGTTTCATACTCCATTCCTCCCTGGGTAAAATCATGCCGCCTGTTCAACCTGCCGAATGATTTTTTCTCAGGTATGGCGACTTTGTTGTTTTTGTTGTCTTTATCATACCGAATTTTATGCAAAAAGATAATTGTTAACGTTGCCATTTATTGACTTTTCTTGTTTTCCTGTTGCATTTTTACCACAAGCGTACTAATGGTGCTTTTTTCCTGTTCATTTGTAATGGTCAGACCACACTCCTCTCCGTAAATGATCTTTAACCGCCTGTTGACATTGCGGATGCCGATGCTGACCCGGGAATCTTCTTTATTGTTTTCTTCGCTTTGCAGCAACCTGTCAATCTTTTTCCGGTCTGCTTCTGTCAGGTTCCCGTCATTTTCCACCTGGATATAGAGCATGTCCTCTTTTCGGAAAATCCGAATTTCCACCTTTCCTCTGCGGTTTGCCTCCACTCCATGTTCCACTGCATTTTCCACAATGGGCTGGATGATCAGGATGGGTACCATGACTTCTAACAAACTGTTATCAATGTGACGGCTGACCTGAAATCGTTCCCCAAACCGTCTGGAAATAATATACAGATACGCATCTACATACGTAAGTTCTTCAGCTAACGTTACAAAAGAAGACTGCTTCCGGTTTAATGTGGCACTCAGCATAGTGGCAAGTGCCCCGATCATATCACTGACATTGTCATTTCCCTGCATTCTGGCTTCCCAGTTGATGATTTCCAGTGTATCGTTCAGAAAGTGGGGATTGATCTGGGATTGCAATGCCTTGATATTAGCATCTTTCAACGCCAGTTCCTCCTGATAGATGATTTCAAACTGATATTGGAGTTCCGATGACATCTTATTAAATGCCTGACACAGGTAGGCAAATTCTTCACTGCCACCGGAAGACTTCACCTGAAAGCGCGGCATATTTCTGCTTGATGTTCCTCGGACACATTTTGCTCAAAAAACCGGAAGGTCACAAAAAACAGAGGAATCATCAATGCCGTCGCACACCCTAAGATGATCCGGATCATTCCCACCTCATTGACCATACTGGCACGATCCAGGCTGGCTGCAAAAGTCAATGTTTGTGTCTTCCAGGGCACGGTCTGATACACCAACTCTGCATTCTGACCGCCATAAACAATCTCTACTGCTTCCTGTGCAGGAATCAGCCTCTGGATCCCTTCCTTTATCCCATTGTCAAACAATGCTTCTCCATCTAATAAAATCTCAAACTGCTCTGCTCCCCAAATACTTTCCAGACTGCCAAATATGATTTCCGGGTCTAACTCCAGTACCAGCATGGCATAGGGGTGAAAGGAGCTGTCCACCAGATTTCGTACCAGATACAGATGGCCTTCACGATGAAGCAATTTCAATCCGGTATCCAGCGTATCCTGTTCTGCCAGCACCTGCTCCTGCACATAAGATTTAAAATACAGCGACCGGTGATAACCGGTATACCCGCTGTTGTTATCCTGATAGGTATTGTATGTATAATATACTTCTTCCGGTTCCCGATCAAAAAACAGCATAGTACAAAGAAGATTGGCATCATACTTATACTGTTGATTCAAAAAAGCAGTTACAGAGGCTGACAATTTCTGTTTCTGATGGTCTGCCAGATACTGCCTGTAACTTTCTCGAATGGTGGGAATATAGGATGCATTTTTAGACAATGTTTCTGCTTCCTGCAAGCGCATCATACAGATTTCCACTGCATTTTCTGTGGAGATGCGGATGGTTCGCGCAATCTGCCCATTGATCATAGAAAAGGTGATGCCAAGCATCACAACAGTCAAAAGCACCAATGGCAGGACCCAGCCTGCCACCAGTGTTCTGATCATACTCCAACGAAGGGATTTTTTGTGATTGGATTTTGAAAACTTCAAATTTGTTCTCGTCCTTTCCTGTTTATTTTAATTCCAGGAAATCTTCATACAGGTCACTGATCTCTTTTGCCTGCTCTGCCAATGGCATCTCACAAAAGATGCGCAGCAACGGTTCTGTACCGGAAAATCTGGCAATCACCCATCCCCCATTTTTGAAATACACTTTGCATCCGTCCAGATACGATACATGATCGATTTCATAAGGCAGCTTAGGCAGCTTCTTTTCCTCCATCAGCAGCTTCGTCATTGCTGCTTTCTTTTCCCGGCTGAATTGATAATCTCTTTCTTCCATATATATCTTACCACATTCCTCTTCAATGTCCCCATAAATTTCAGAAAGTTTTTTGCCGGTTTTGGCAATCATCTCTACCAACAGTGCTGCCGCATATACACCATCCTTGCCATGAATGTGCCCTTTCACAGTCAAACCACCAGAGGACTCTCCCCCAATGATGGCATCCGTCTCTGTCATCTTAGCAGAAATATACTTGAATCCCACCGGTACTTCATAGCACTGTTCTCCGAACTTTTCTGCCACTCTGTCTAACATATGGGTCGTAGCCAGATTTCGTACCACCGGACCACGCCAGCCCTTATACTTCACCAGATAATAGTATAACAATACCAGAATTTCGTTTGGATGCAGAAATCTGCCTGTATCGTCAATGACACCGATCCGGTCCGCATCTCCATCTGTTGCCAGACCAATGTCACATCCATTGTCTAACACATGATTCTGCAGTCCACGCAGAGTAGCCGCAGTAGGAGAAGGCAGCTTGCCGCCAAACAACGTATCATGACGATCATGGATGGTATAAATATCACAACGAGCAGTCAATAAAATGGTCTTTAAGGATGTCTCACTGACCCCATACATAGGATCCAATGCCACACGCAGTCCGGCTTTTTTAATAGCCTCAATATCCACAGCAGAAAGGATATTGTCCAGATATTCATTTAACGGATAAATCTCCTGAATCAATCTCTTTTC
The DNA here is from genome assembly GCA_900321525.1 of uncultured Eubacteriales bacterium. GTDB lineage: Bacteria > Bacillota > Clostridia > Lachnospirales > Lachnospiraceae > UBA2942. The sequence continues at coordinate 2,879 of ONWL01000125.1, read as the reverse complement.
TTTTGCCTCCTCATAATCCATAGTCTTAATGTCTTCCGGTTTGATTCTGGCCGCATATGCTTCAATATCCACTGTCTGGGCCTCATCTGCATCTCTGCCTCCCTTTGTAAAGACTTTGATGCCGTTATAAATGGCCGGATTATGGCTGGCTGTCACCATCATGCCGTAAGGCAGCTTATGCTTCATCGTATAATACATAATCAAAGGAGTAGGAGCAGACTTGTTTACCAACAAAGCCTGAATCCCCTCTGCCGCAAATACTTCCGCCGCCCACTGCATGGATTCTTTGGATAAAAATCGTCTGTCATATCCGATGACAATCTGTTCCAATACCCCCTCTGCTTTCATCTTGTCACACATCGCTTTTGCCAGCAGTTGAATGTTGGCTTTTGTAAATTCCTCTCCGATGATGGCTCTCCAGCCGCCGGTACCAAATGCAATCATAGTTCCTCCTTATTTTAGAACGCCTTCGCTCCAAAAAGCTAATACGCAGGCTGTTGTCTGACGATTCATAATCTGTTTTTCACAACCTGATGGAACGCTTTACACTACCCCATCACAACAATTACCTCATGTTCAGTGCCTGGCTGCTGGGCCTTTATGGCATTTCCTTTTTGACCATCTAAATAAAGTTCTTTTACGCCTTTCATCACACCGTCAGGATTCTTTACTGTAATCTTGTATGTGGCACCACGCCATTGTCTGGTTACCGTGAACTCCTTCCAGTCTGTCGGAATACAAGGGTCAATGACCAGCGTGTCAAACTGGGGCCGAATGCCCAATATGTATCTGGTGGCACTAAAATAGGACCAGCCTCCGGAACCGGTCATAAACGGATGTCTGGCTCTGCCAAAGGCTGTATGATCTCTTCCTACAATGAACTGACAATAGGAATACGGTTCTGCCTCCCGAATCTCAATCTGATCATTTTGATGATATGGACAAAGTGCGTCATAAAACTTCATGGCCAGATCTCCTCTGCCGATCTTACAGGCTGCCCCCCATGCCCATGGATTGGGATGAGAGAACACCGCACCGTTTTCTTTCAAACCCGGATATACTCTGGTGACAAAACCAATATCATCATCTGGTACCGTATAGGATGGCGCATTCAGTAAGATTCCATACTGGGTAAAGAGATACTTGTCGATACTCTCCAATGCCTTTTCTGCCCGTTTCCCTATGGCTGCACCGGACAGAACTGCCCATGCATTGGACTCTAAATGTACTCTGCCTTCTGTATCTTCTTTTGTACCGATCTTCCGTCCATTTTTTGTAACGCCTCTGATATACCACTCACCGTCCCAAAGCTCTCTGTCACAAACTTCCTTTACATGATCTGCCAATGTCCGATACTTGGACACGTCTTCTGTTCTGCCCAGATACCCAGCCAATTCTACGAAGTTTTCCAGCGCCCAGTAATGAAGAAATGATACCATGGCACTTTCTCCACCTCCCAGGTTCAAGCAGTCATTCCAGTCTGCACGCAGACCTTTGCAAATGCCGGTCTGCCCCACCTGTCTGGCAGAAAAGTCCAGAATGGTCTTCATATGGTCATATACTGTATCTTCTCCTCCATCCGCATAAGAAACTCTCCTGTCTACAAACGATATTTCCCCGGTTTCCTTAATATACTCTACAATAGAAGATACCAGCCACAATGCATCATCCGAGCAGGCATCCTTTAAACCATGAATCATCTGACTCTGATCAAATTCCGGCACAACCGTAGGAGATTTGAATGGTTTCTGCTGTTCTTTCTTCTCAAACCATTCCGGTTGGAACAGATGCAGACCGTAGCCTTCTGAAACCAGTCCCTGTAACAGCTGCATGATACGCTTTTTGCACATTTGTGGATTGGAATGGGGCACGGTCATGGCATCCTGTGCCGTATCTCGATATCCTAATCCTGTACGCCCTCCCACTTCTATGAAGGAAGCAAATCTGGAAAACATCACATTGATTTCCGACTGATACAATGTCCATGTATTGATCAGCGTATTCATGCCTTCATTTGGTGTCTGAATCTGCAGACAATCAAACTTCTTTTGCCAAAATTCACGTAGTTTCTCATACGCTGCATCTACCGCATCCAGATTGCTGTATTTTTCCCGTATTTTTCTGCCCTGTGCCCGGTTGCCTTCTCCCAGCAGAAACACAAACCGTACCGTTTCTCCCGGTTCTAACCGGATATTTTTCTGTAAAGATGCACAATGATTATTGCCCAGTTCGCTAGAGCCAAAACACTGTCCCTGCTCTACCGCCAGCGGATTGTCCTCTGTACGGTAAAGCCCTAAAAACTTATCTCTCAGACAGTCATATCCATTTGGCTCGAAATTGGCAGTAAAATATTGATACCCAAACTCTTCATAAAACAAGTCATGCTCAATGATGCCATCTTCATAAGAGGAACCTGCACAATACAAACTCATCTGAAAATTTTGATTGTCAATCATCACATGATGAAACGAAAACTCCGCATAACTAAACAAGCTTAAATTCCTTACCTGACTATCATGGTTTGTGAGAGTCACATCCCACAGTTCCACTGGATCCCCAATGGGCACACTCATTTTCTGAGTGGCAAAAATACCATTATAATCACATTCCTATACAGAATAAGACATACCATGTCTGCAAATGTATTTTGCCTGTGACAGGGACTTTCCCACTGGCTGCCAGGAAATACTCCAATGATCTGCCGTATCATTGTCCCGAATATACACATAATGTCCTGGTCTGTCTGCCGGCACCCCATTGCCTCTGAATCTGGTCACACGATGGTACTCCGGTGATTTGTAAAACATGTAACCACCTGCAGTATGATTGATGACCACACAGGTATCTTCCACTCCCAGATAATTGGTCCAGGAAGCGGG
>ONWL01000176.1 GCA_900321525.1 uncultured Eubacteriales bacterium | reverse complement strand
AAGTGTTATAAATATTAAGGAAAATACTGTCTAGCCCGTCTAGCAATGGAGGAAAATATGTCTAACGATTACACTTTTGAGAATACCATTCCGATTGCGCCTCTGAAGATTGCTGCTTTAGAGAGTTGCACTGACCTTGCCACCAAAGTCAATGAACACATTGTCAACTTCCGTCGCAATGACACAGAGGCATTGAAATTAAAGCAGTCCAGCCTGGAATTCCGTGGATATGATGCAGACTCCTATCTGTTGGATCTGAAATGCTCCCGTTTTGGTTCCGGCGAGGCAAAATGCGTACTGAATGAATCTGTACGTGGTACTGACCTGTACGCCATGGTAGATGTGATGAACTATAGCCTGACGTATCGTATCTGTGGATTTACCAACCATATGTCCCCGGATGACCATTATCAGGATTTGAAGCGTGTGATTGGTGCCAGCGTTGCCACTGCGCACCGTGTCAATGTGGTCATGCCATTCCTTTATGAAGGCCGCCAGCACAAGAGAACCAAGAGAGAATCTTTAGACTGTGCCATGGCATTACAGGAACTGATCGATATGGGAGTCAGCAACATCATTACCTTCGATGCCCATGACCCTCGTGTACAGAATGCCATCCCGTTACATGACTTTGACAACTTCCTGCTTCCTTACCACTTCATCAAGACATTGTTCCGCAATGTACCGGATCTGAAGATTGACAAGGAGCATCTGATGGTCATCAGTCCGGATGAAGGTGCCATGAACCGTTCCGTATATTTAGCAAATAACTTAGGAGTAGACATGGGTATGTTCTACAAGAGACGTGACTATTCTACTGTGGTCAATGGAAGAAACCCAATCGTTGCCCATGAGTTCTTAGGTTCCAGCGTAGAAGGAAAGACCGTACTGATCGTAGATGATATGATCTCTTCCGGTGAGAGTATGTTAGACACTGCCAAGGCACTGAAAGAGCGCAAGGCATCCAAGGTCATCGTATGCTGTACCTTTGGTATGTTCACCGATGGATTTGAAAAGTTTGATGAGTTCTACAACAAGGGATATTTGGATTACGTCATTACCACCAACCTGAACTACCGCAATCCGGAACTGTTCACCAAGCCATGGTACTTAGAGGCAGATGTAAGCAAGTATGTGGCTGCCATCATCAACACCCTGAATCATGATGTATCCATCAACGGATTCATGGATTCCACCGAACGAATTCAAAATTTAATCCGCCAGTATCAGGGAAAATAATCTGGAAACACAGTACGAAAATATCATCCCACAATAATTCTGTCATTTTATGAAAAACCGCCTTTCAGAACAAAAGCATGCAGTGCTTTTCTCCTGAAAAGGCGGTTTTTACATCATAAAAAGTCTGATGACAAGAGAATTTTCTGAACATTTCATCCTTACTCTGTTCCGTTACTCCCCTACACTTGAGTCAGACTGATTCATCCTATTTGCAATGATACCTTTTTCTATACATTTCGTAAGCCCAAAAATGCAGCCAGATTGCCTCTTTGACTGCCCATCACACGATGGGAATAAAGTAAGTCCGAATTACACTTGGTGCAAATGTTAGTCACAGCCAGATGCTCCGGCCGGATGCCTGCTTCCAGTAAAATCCGTTCATTGGTTTTCCACAAATCCAACTGATACTTCCCTTCTCTTGCACCCGGCTTTACAATCTCATCCTTCCACTGCGGAAAAGCCGATTGAAATGCCTCTGCCACATCCTCACTGACCTCATAGCAATCCTGACAAATAGAAGGTCCGATGCAGACAAGCAGGTCCGCCGGTTCAGAACCAAAGATCTCCTGCATCTTTGCAATGGTACAGGCTCCCATCTGATGGACAGTTCCCCTCCAGCCAGAGTGAGACAATCCAATGGCCCCATGTACCGGATCTACAAAATATAACGGCACACAGTCTGCATAAAAGGTCACCAGTGTCAATCCCGGCACATTGGTGATCAGTCCGTCTATGTCTGTATAATCCTTCGGCACAAACAATCCTTTTCCTGCATCTGCTTCTGTGACCACCCGGATATTGGTGGTATGGGTCTGGTCACTTAAGACCACTTTCTCCACATCAAATCCCATGGTAACGCCAATTCTCCTGTAGTTTTCCACCACATTGGCTCTCTCATCCTCTGAATTCACCCGCAGATTCATAGTGGCATAGCACCCTTCACTGACACCCCCCAGTTTTGTGGAGAATCCATGTGCTACCAACCCGGTTTCTTCCAACAATGGAAAATACAGATAGGGCACATCCCCTTCCTTACATGCAATAGGCAGTGCTTCCGTCTTCCGATTCCAGTCCAGTTTCATTTTTCTTCTCTCCTCGTTGATTCTTTATAATAGCCCAATCTCTTCAAAATCAAAATTCTTCTTAGCAATTGCGAAACTCTCCAAAAAATTTCATGAGTGCTAACTAGGAAGGCAAATATGACTTTTGAAGGACATTGAAAACACCGGTACTTGCTTTTTGGAACAATAGTGAACAAAAAGCTTAGTATCCGTTGCGTTTTCACCTGGCGGAAGCGTGCCTGAAAAAGTCATATTGCGAACAAAGACAGCACTTCAAGAAAATGACCAGAGTTTCGCAAATGTCTATTGCAATTCAAAATCCCCCAAATGCATTGGGAATCCATGTGATCTCTGTTCTATAAATACTGACCACATCAAAGCGGCACCCCTCTCCTTTTTGCAACGGATGTTTCTGCAAATACCATTGTGCCACCCGGTAAATTCGTTTCTGTTTGGAAAAAGAAACAGCCTCCACCGGATATCCCTTTTGAAGGCTGCTGCGATATTTCACTTCCACAAATACCAGGCAGGTATCCTCTCTGGCAATCAAGTCGATCTCGCCTATGGGACAAAAGAAATTCTGTTCTATCATTTCCAATCCCTGCTCCTGCAAATACGCAGCTGCTATTCTCTCATAGAACTTCCCCTTCTGGCGACGATTCATTCTGTACCCTCCTGCTCTCCTGTCATCGTTGTCACATTCCGATGAACGTCAGACTCGAAATCATTGCTGTTTACATTTTCTATCCTTCCACCGTTACAAAATTTCCGATGAAAGTCCTCCGATGGATGGGACATGGCCCATATTCCTTCAGAGCCGCAATGTGGGTGGCACTGCCATAGCCTTTATGTCCTGCAAACCCATACTCTGGATAAAGCGTATCATACGCTTCCATCATCCGATCTCTGGTCACTTTGGCAATGATGCTGGCTGCCGCAATGGAAATGCTCTTGGCATCTCCTTTCACGATTGGAATCTGACGAATGGATACTTCCGGAATCTTCACTGCATCATTCAAAAGCAAATTCGGTGCAGGGGAAAGCTTCCCAATGGCAATCCGCATGGCTTCATAGGTAGCCTGCAAAATATTGATTTCATCAATGACAGCCGGACTGACCACTCCCACAGCAGTACTGACCGCCTGCTCCATGATCACATCATACAATTCCTCTCTCTTTTTGGCAGAAAGCTGTTTGGAATCATTCAGATACAAAATATTGCAGTCCTTTGGTAAAATCACAGCACCTGCCACCACCGGTCCTGCCAGTGGGCCTCTGCCCGCTTCATCTATGCCACAGATAAAGGAATATTCTCCATACACCTTTTCATACTTCTTCATCACTTCTGTACGAGCCAGTTCTTTTTCATATGCCGCCTGCTTCTTCCGATACCGCTCCAACAGCTTCTGTACCGTACTTCTGGAATCCCCTTCCCATGCAGCAAGTTCTGCCGGAAGTGCTTCCATAGAACATGCCTCCAATCGAGCCTGAATCTCCGCAGTCTTCATTTTCTTATCCTTTCATCGTATGCCGAATGGGCAATTGTAAAGTCACTGAGCGGTGACCAAAATTCTTTTATACAGTCCAAAACAGTCCGTACATCAAAATTTTCCCATCCGAAAATACGCTGTGAAGCGTCGGTACTTTGTTTTTCAATGGTTTGCGAAGAAAAACATTAGTACCGTTACTGCAAAAATCATTCTTACGAATGATTCGAAGCGA
>ONWL01000121.1 GCA_900321525.1 uncultured Eubacteriales bacterium | reverse complement strand
CGTAAAAAGGAATACCGTCTGCAAACAAGACAGACAAATGGTGGCGTGCTATATGTGACTTTGGCGGCAGTGGTTCTGGCCATGCTGTAAACAAGGCAGACAAATGGTGGCATGCTATATGGGGAAAAATCAGGTGAAACATGGAAAAAAACATTGACATGGAAAAAGAATCGTGGTACTATGATATAGCTGTGCATTGGCAGAAGTATGCGAATGAAGCGGCTGGATTCTTAGTCCCGTTTTCGGCACTTGATTGAAATGCGTAGGAGAAAAGTCTGACAGATGGTTTGACCGCCCGGACATCGGCATGCCATACAGGAAGGATTTGACTGTTACCCGCCTATACGAAGCGACACAGAGATTGAATGAAGAAACACACGAAAGTGTATGATTTAGATTTATCAGGAGGTATACCGATGAAGACTTTTATGGCAAGTCCATCTACCATCGAGAGAAAGTGGTATGTAGTTGATGCAGAAGGTATGACATTAGGTCGTCTGGCATCTGGTGTTGCAGCGGTTTTAAGAGGTAAGAATAAGCCGATCTTCACACCACACATTGACACAGGTGATTATGTAATTATTATAAATGCAGATAAGATTCAGGTAACAGGCCGTAAGTTAGAGCAGAAGTTATACTACTCTCACTCCGATTATGTAGGCGGATTCAAGTCCACTACATTAAAGGAACTGTTAGACAAGAAGCCTGAGAAGGTTGTTGAGCTGGCAGTAAAGGGTATGCTTCCAAAGGGACCTTTGGGAAGACAGATGTACAAGAAGCTTCATGTATACGCTGGTACTGAGCATCCACATGGTTCTCAGAAGCCAGAAGTATTGACATTTTAATCGGTAGCGAAAGGAGGAACAGTGTTGCCAGAGTATATTTAGTACCAGGCACAGGCAAGATCACAATCAATAAGAGAGATATTGATAATTACTTCGGATTAGAGACCTTAAAGATGGTTGTTCGTCAGCCACTGGTAGCTACCGAGACTGCAGACAAGTTTGACGTACTGGTCAATGTATACGGTGGTGGTACTACCGGACAGGCTGGTGCAATCAGACACGGTATTTCCAGAGCTTTGTTACAGGTTGATTCCGATGCATATCGTTCTACCTTAAAGAAGGCTGGTTTCCTGACCAGAGATCCAAGAATGAAGGAAAGAAAGAAGTACGGCTTGAAGGCTGCCCGTCGTGCACCACAGTTCTCCAAGAGATAATTATTTTGTACTTTTTCATCAAGTATATTACGAAGAACCGTTGATTTTCAACGGTTCTTTTTTTGTGCCTTTTTCATAATTGATCAGGCGTTGCTTACATGTTGCCCACACGTTGCCTACAGCAAGCAGGTTTGTGAATGACTGTGTTTCACTTGTTTGGAACGATGACGATTGCAAAAACAGATGTGTCATTTTGTGTGAGGCAATCACTTATTTTTATGCAAAAAAACGGAAAACATACTCCAAATAGTCTGAAATTTATGCTATAATAAATGAGTATTTATGATGCAACGGAAAAAACGTATGAAAATCGACTGCTTTTTTTTCTGAACTTTCTATTTTGTTTTGGAAAATTTTTCTTATCCATGTCAATTTCATAAAGAGGTGATCCGATGGATGCATTCCAGGCATTTGCAGTACCAGCCTTTGCCGTTGGCGGATTTTTCATGGTCTTATCTCTCATTGCCTGGTGTATCCTGATGCTGTCTCATGGCGCACGGTATACCTTTGGATTTTTGATGACAGAAGATCAGGTGGTTACGCTTCAGACCAGGGAGGAACGCAAACGTGCCCAAAAACTGGCGACTGCCGGATTTGTCCTGTCTTTGTTAAACCGGAACCTCACCATGGTGGGCACCAGTCTGGCAGTGGCGGCAGGAGATACCTTTGTATCCCGCTATTCGGATGTGAAGGCAGTGATTGCGAAACGCCGGAACGACTTGATCAAAGTCAATAATGTATTACAGCGTAATACCATTTATGCAGAGCCGCATCAGTATGAGTTTGTCTGGAATTATATCACATCCCATTGTCCGGATGCAAAGGTCAAATAGGTGGCTAGAGAAACGATGTGCCTCTCCCTCTTCCTGATTTGGCGCATCTATGACAGGCGGTTGGAGAAGCAGGGAAAACGATGCGAAAACGGAGCGCTGCATGGCGAGCAGAGGCACAGACAGCCAAACGGCAAACTGAAAAGGTACAGGCTGCGGCAAGCGGAAATGAGAGGTGGCATATGAAACGAAAAGGAAAAATGCTCTTATTGGCGGTATGTCTGCTGTTGTTCATGAATGGTTGTGGATGGAAAGAAAAGCAGCAGCAGAAACATGAGCAGTTATTGGAAGAACTTGGAGAAAAGAACCGGCAGTATCATGCCAAGCGGAGACGGTTTCTGGAATCAGATCTGTGTGCGGCAGGTATGCAGTATGTGCAGGATACATTGGAAGAACTGGTGCCGGGCGGCACATATGACATCATGTTGGAACCGGGCAGATACATTGATGCCACAGAAGAGGAACTGGCCGCTTCTCTTGAGACAGAAGAAGCAAGAAAGATATTTTTTGCGCAGGTCCAGCTGTACATTTCCATTGACTTTTGGGAGTTTGCTATCGATCCGCAGGTGCTTTGTGAGGAACTGCTGAAGCGGCAGATCAGTGGGCGCCTGAAAGCAGATGAATATCATACCGCAGAGTGGATTCTGGATGCGGAAGCAGGCGAAGCACGTTATGATATGATACCGGGGGTATGCTTAGACATTGACATCATGGCAGAGTTTGCAGAGATGGCGGATGCAGACCATCCCCTCAACGAAGAACAGCTGTATGCGGTCAGCATAGAAGGTGCCATCGGGCTTGTTGAAAAATATGAATTTGACCTGCGGTGGCTGTTTTATCCGGTATTAGATGAAGAAGTGAAAGCCAAGTATCTGCATGCAGTGCAGGAAGAACTAAAGCAGCAGGAAAATGTAAACCAGGTGCAGAACAGCACAGGACGGCGGTTTTGTCCAAACTGCGGCACAAAACTCAATCCGGGCGCCAGATTCTGCCCGGAATGCGGAGAAAAGCAGTAACAGGAGGTGTACCCCCCTGGAAGACGCAGGTGTTCCGGGGGGTTTGTGTATGTAAAAACAGCCAGGCGCTTTGGCTTGTGGGGGGAAGTGTGTTGTGACGAAAGAATAAAATCGAAAATCACGTTAATAAAAATAAAATTTGAGTTTGAAACTATGAAAAACAAATAAAATAATCGAAAAATACGAATATTTGATTGATTTTTGAATATAATTTAGGTATCATTTTTATATAAGGATTTCAAACAGAGACCCATGGCAGGAATATACAGGGAAGAATTTACTAACATATTGAAAGTGAGGGATAAGTATGTTGATTATGTTCAGGTTCAAAAATTTTGCGTCGTTTAAGGACGAAACGATTTTGGATATGAGGGCGGTTTCATATAAGAATATGAAAAGTCATGTTTTGGATAGTAAAACAAACAAGGTAGTAAAAACACTGGCTATATTTGGCAGAAATGCCAGTGGAAAATCCAATTTGATTAGTGCTCTTTATTATTTTGAAAGCTTTGTTTATAATCAGTTTTTTGATGCAGGAAATAGAGAGGATGAATTGGATTTTGGGGATAAGATGCCCAATGTTCGCCGGAGTACGTTTCGGTTAAGCGAAGAGGCAAATGATGATTCTGAATTTGAGATACTGTTTTATCATGATCAGAAAACATATCAATATGGGTTTTCCATTCATGATATTCCGGAAGAAAAGAAATACAGGATTAAAGAAGAGTGGCTGTTGGTGGATGACAAACTGGTATTTGAACGTCAGGAAAATCACATGACATATGGAAAAAAATATGAGGATGAACTGAAGAAAATAGGCAGGAACAGAGAAGATCGGCTCTATGTGGGTGCATTAGATTATTTTGGAGAGGGGGAAGTGAAACAGATTATTGATGGTCTGAAACAATATCTGAAGAGCAAATTCAATGTACATTTTGAATTGATTCTGGAGGGAAGCGTAAAAGGTGTGGTATCAGGGGTGAATTTTTCCAGACGAATTGCAGAGGATGCAGCGTACAAAAAGACCATTGAAAAATTTATACAGATGGCAGACATCGGAATCGCTGGATTGCGTATAGAGGAAAACGTGGATGAAAAAACAAAAGAGCGTTATCCATTTGAAATCAAGACCATACACGACGTGTATGATGCCAGCGGAAAAGTGGTGCGGCAGGAGGAGTTCGACTTGGATATGGAATCGTCAGGAACCATCCGGTATTTTTCATTTATACAAAGGATATTTAATATCATTGAAAATGGTGGCGTATTCATTGTAGACGAATTGTCAGCCAGATTGCATCCTATTTTGACGAAGTTTATTGTAGATGTATTTGAGGGCAAAATGAATCAAAAAGCACAGTTGATTTTTACCACACATGATATTTCTTTGATGAATAAAGATCAACTGCGAAGAGATGAAATTGCATTTGTGGAAAAGAATGTACGTGGTGAATCCTCGTTATATACATTAGCAGATGTGAAAGCCAGATCGGATGCCAGTTTCTCCAAAGATTATATGTCAGGTAAGTATGGTGCCATTCCCGTGATTCGGGAAGAAGATCTGTATCATGAAATGGCAGGTGAGTGAATATGCCCAGACTAGTGAATGGAGAGCGAACAATCACCAATCCAAAGCCGGAAAATGCAGGGAAGTTGTTGATATTTTGTGAAGGATATACGGAGTACAATTATTTAGATTATTTCAGACAATATATCAATTATAATCTGCGTGCGAAATATTCAGATGTGGTGATTGAACCAATCAATGCAGAAGGGAATGCCATGCATGTGTATGACTTTGCAGAAGATTTTTTGCGTGATGATGAAAATGCCCGCAAATATGTGTATTATGAAAAACATCTGGTGTTTGATTGTGATGCACCTGAGAATATTCAAGAGGTCATTACACTGATGAAACATTCCGATCATCAGTATATTTTGGATTATTCTAATTTGTTATTTGAAACATGGTTGGTGATGCATTTTCAAAATTTAAAACCGGATCATGATAACAGCAAGAGAGCAATCATCCGATTAATGGCACAATATTTAGGCGTGACCACATATAAAAAGAAAAAAGCAGAGAAAGGGATAATTGGGCAGATCTTAGGGAGCAATGGAAACGAGAGAATCCGGTCAGCAATAGAAAATGCAAAGTTACTGGAAGCATACTGGAAAGCAGAAGGGAAAACCATGGACAAAGATATTGTGGAAATGAATCCTTCTGTGGACATATATAAGCTGATAGAACGTTTGTTAGATGAAATTGTGTACTTGTGTGGATAAATCATAAAACCAAGGCAAATGAGAATGGCTGGCACAAAGAACGAAAAAGAGGAGGCAGAAAGTATGGGATTCTGGTTGGCAGAAGAAGCGGCATCCTGGCTGGTGGATACGCTGTTAGACCTGGGAAAAGACAGCGGAAAAACGATCTTCAATAGACAAAAGTTAAAGGCACAGCTGGATGGCTATGCCATGCAATACTTTGCAGGTCCATATCAGTCGCTGATGCCACAGGAAGAATTTGATCTCACTTTGCTGAATCGATGGCTGAAAACATATTATGCAGACATCATTCATGTACAGCAGGAGCCCAGAGAGAGCATCCGCAGACAGTTAGAGCAGGAATTGATCCATCGGGCATATGCCGCAATCAGCGGTGAACAACAGTCTGGAAGGTTTCGTGTCTGGAAGTGGATTCAGAACCTATTCCATAGAAGTCGGAAACCGTCTTTGGAAGAACTGCCACAGGAACGGATTCCGGAGCTGGTAGCTGCATATATGCAGGTGGTGTTTGATCTGGTGCGCCACTGGTTGTTAGAAGGGGTCAGTCCAGAACAAAAGACGTTGTCCCGCCTGGTGACAGATGCCGTCACCGGAGAACTATCTCAGGAATTGTCACAGATGAAGAACGAGTTGTTGGAACGTCTGGCATACAATGATAGCTTTGCGGAACTGATCGACAACCTGCCAAAGATCACACCCCAGAAGAAAGCCTTTTATTACCGGAATCCGGACATCGGATTTTATGGACGTGAGGCAGAATGTGACCAGATGGATGCCTTTCGGCAGGCAGAGGCAAAGGTAGCGTTCTGGATCGTATCCGGTAATGCGGGATTTGGCAAGAGTAAATTTGTCTATGAATATATGCGGATGCACCAACAGGATCCCGGATGGCAGTATGGGGAACTAAAGAAAGAACAGATCCGGCAGATCCTGTCGATGCATAAGTGGAACTACCCCTGCCATCTGTTTCTTGCTGTGGATTATGCCGGAACAGTGGCACAGGAGATAGGGGATTGGCTGTCCATGCTGCCTGATGACCGGTCATACAAGCTGCGCATCGTGCTGATCGAACGGCAGACAAAGGTGCAGAGGGGACAAGACTGGATCTTCACCGACTGGATGCAAAAGCTGTATGGCACTGCCCATGACAGACGGTACAGGTTAGAACAGCTCTGTTATTCAGAATCACCGTTGCCGTTGGGAGCATTGTCGGAAACGGCGTATGGGCAGATGATGGACGACTATGCCAAAAGCCAGAAGAAAGCTGTCCTTTCCCAGCAGACCAAGGCGGAATTGTATGCACAGGCACAGCAGATCACATCCGGTGGTCATACACAGGAGTTGTGCAGTCCTTTGGTGCTGCTCTTTATGACCGATGCCTGTTTACAAGGCAGATCCTGCAAAGCATGGGATTTAAATGCAGTCATGAATTATATGCTGGAAAAATATCAAAGACACTGGGAGACTGTGGTCTGCCAGGGCGATACCAATCTGTATCTGGACATGCGGGATCTGTTGGTGTATGCCACTGCTTCTGGCGGCTGGCAGGTAGGGATGGATCTGGGAGAACCTTTGACACAGGCAGTCAAGCGGCTGCACCGGATACAGCATGAAAGAGGTGTCGATGCCCTCAGCACACTGATTACCGGATACAATGAAACTGATTCATACGATGGAGTACTGTATCCGTTAGAGCCGGATCTCATTGGGGAGTATTTCGTGCTGCGCTATATGGCAGATCATGTGCTGGAAGGAATTGGAGGAGAAGCCCTGCTGGTAAGTTGGCAGGAACTGTTGTGGTCAGGGGAATGGAATCTGGCATTTGCTGTATTTTTAGATCGCTGTGTTACAGACTATGGAAGCAATCCAAAAGAAGGCAAGATCCTCCAGGGGCTGATGGATCCTGATACAGCAGCAACGCTCAGTGAGGGCAATGCAATATTGTTGGCAATGTGTTTGACGAATCTGAGTGCCAAGCAGGAAGAAGCTGGATGCAAGGAGACGGTGGAGTGTCTGCGGAAGCTGAGTGAAGAGAAGTGGCGGTCGAGCGAAGAGGTAGCGGTAGAATATGCCAAGAGCCTGACGAATCTGACTGTCAAACAGGAATTAGTCGGTTGCAAGGAGACGGCAGAGTGTCTGAGAAAACTGAGTGAAGAGAGGTGGCCAGGAAGCGAAAAGATAGCGGTAGCCTATGCCAAGAGCCTGTTTAATCTGAGTGTCGATCAGGAATTAGCCGGTGGTCAGGAGACGGCAGAGAAGCTTCGGAAGCTGAGTGAAGAGAAGTGGCCAGAAAGCGAAGAGATAGCGGTAGAATATGCCAATAGCTTGGTGAATCTATCTAACCATCAGGAAGAAGCCGGATGCAAGGAGACGGCAGAGTGTCTGAGAAAACTGAGTGAAGAGAAGTGGCCAGAAAGCGAAGAGATCGCGGTTGTCTATGCCTCGAGCCTGCTGAATCTGAGTGCCAAGCAGGAATTAGCCGGTGGTCAGGAGACGGTAGAGAGTCTGAGAAAACTGAGTGAAGAGAGGTGGCCGGAAAGCGAAGAGATCGCGGTAGCCTATGCCAAGAGCCTGACGAATCTGACTGTCAAACAGGAATTAGTCGGTTGCAAGGAGACGG
>ONWL01000187.1 GCA_900321525.1 uncultured Eubacteriales bacterium | reverse complement strand
TCCCGTATTGGAGAAATCCGTGCAGCAGCAGAGTTTTATGATTTTGATGCCAAGTATTACAATGCAGAGTCCAAGACGGACACAAATCCGGATGTAGAGGAAGCCTATGTAGAAGAAATCCGCAGAGATGCAGCGGCCATTTTCAAGGCATTAGATGGCAGAGGATTATCCAGAGTGGACTTTTTCTTAGATGATAAGGGTGTGGTATTCAATGAGATCAACACACTGCCGGGCTTTACTGCCATCAGTATGTATCCGATGTTGTGGGAGGCAAGAGGCATTTCTAAGGTAGAATTGATTCAGCGGTTGATTGATCAGGCACATTTGCGGTAACACAGGGCAGAAAGAACCAGGTATGGAAAAAGAAGTTACGATTTATATCAAAGGAACCCAGGTTCTTCCTGGTGGTGCAGAGAATGGGCAGCAGGAGGTACAGGAACTTTATGTAAAGGGTACCTGCTACCGGAAAAATGAAAAGTGGTATGTGTTTTATGAAGAGGATACAGGAGAGGCAGGCAGTCAGCCGGTGAAATGTGCCTTGCGTTTTACACCAGAGCAGCTTCTCATCACCAGAAAAGGACAGGTGGACAGCAGTCTGACCCTTCGCCCGTTAGAAAAAACACAGAATCTTTACCGTAGTCCACTGGGAATGATGGAGCTGGGTTGTGATACAAAGGTATTGCGGATACAGGAGACGGATTGTGAGATCGTCCTGTACGCAGAGTATGGTCTGGAATTGAACGGCACTTATGTCAGTGACAATCAGGTTGAGATTCGAATCCAATAGATATTCTCATTGGAAACACAATTGTGAAGCGAATGTGATTCCATGAAGGGTTTGCGTGGTAAAATCCTGGTTGATGTAAATATGGTATCAAAGAAAAACGAGATAGTTACAGGCTGAGTCATCAGCCGGGTAACTGTCCCGTTTTTTTTAAAAGCGCATGTGCACTCTGAACATTTTTATTTCTTTGTTTTTTCCGCATCCTTCTGTTTTTCCTCTGTAGCAGTCTTTTGCAGCTTATCCTGCATACGGGCAAAGAAGCCTTTCTTCTTCTGGATGGTGGGAACGACACCGCCTCTCACACTCTTTAATTCCGTGATATAAAGACCGCTGATGACGACTTTGCATTCCTTCTTTACCGGAAGGATCTCAAATACCTGACGGTCTGCGATCAGATTCATGATTCTTGGACCGATTTTTGCCTTAACAATCGGCAGCTTGGTACGGCGCATGTACTTGGGTGTCTGCTCGTATACCTGATCCGGCAGACCTGCTTCTTTGATCGGCAGCATCTTTTTATCGATCACCAGAATCGATGCAGTCTGTGCCATGGCTTTTAACTGTGCTTCACTTTCCTCCTGGCGGCGCTGCATCTTCAGGGCGTAGCGGTATAACAATACCAGTCCCACGATCAGCAGAGCAATGAGGGCTATAATCAACCAAACCCACCATTTCATGATGTTTTCCTCCTAAGAACACTGTAAACTACAAAATCAACCCGCTTGTTGATTTGCGCTGTTTCCAGTATAACAAACTTTACCATACTTGAAAAGTATTTTTTCCAAAAAAGCGCGGGAAGATTTTGTCTGTGACCGGAAGAAAATCAGAATGGAAGCAAAAACAGTAGGATTCATGAAGGAAAATCACACTGCATATACTAGTAGAAGAATGGACAGGCTGCATATTGTCTCGGCTATAGGGGGACGTTTGCATTGTTTTCGTCTCAACATAAAAGCTTGGAATGGAGAACCGGTATGAAAAACAAAAGGCCCTGGAAGACAGTATTGATTTTGATTGGAATATCCATTATATTGCCCTATGGCGTGGCGTTGCTGCTACACAAACAGCCGGTGGTAAGCAGAATCGAGGAATTGTACAGTGGACGAACTGTCATTCGTATAGATGGACAGGCAGAAGATGCGGAGGAATTTTTGATTGGGGTAGTGGCAGCTCAGATTCCGGCTTCCTATGGGAAGGAAGCGGTCAAAGCACAGGCGGTGCTGGCACGGACTGCATTGTACCGCCAGATGGGGGATGCTGACCGGATTTCAGAAGGAGAAACAGGACTGACAGCATATGATATGACGGAAATGGAGCAGATTTGGGGGAAAAATCAGTTAGAGCCTTATTATACTTTGGTGCGTCAGGCTGTGTTGGAAACACAGGGGGAGACACTCCAGTATGGAGGTACATATGTAGAACCCTTGTATCATCTGGCAAGCGGCGGTATGACCAGGCCAGATGGAAGTGGGTATTATCCTTATCTGACGGCTGTGGACAGCAGCTGTGATCTGTCACTGCCTGGCTGCACCAAGGCAGTGATTTTGACAGAAAGCCGTTTTGCAAAGGCATTATCTGCCTTGAATCCGGAACGACAAATTGGAGCAGATCAGCTGACAGAGAGCATTCAGGTGGTGGAGAAGGATGACAGCGGATATGTAACGAAAATGATGATTGGTGGAGCAGAATTTACCGGAATGGAAGTGGCGACAGCGGCAGGGGTTTCCTCCTCCTGTTTCACCATCGGAAGCTATCCTGCATCTGCTACAGGGGAGCCACAGCTGCAGATCATTGCCAGAGGAATCGGGCATGGATATGGGATGAGCCAGTACGGAGCTTCTTGCTATGGCGGAGAGGGATGGAAGTATCAGGAGATTTTGCAGTATTATTTTCAGGGGGCAGAGGTTCTGCGCACTCCGGTGACAGAAACGACACAGGACAAATGAGGAAAAGAAGAATGTGAGGGGCAGGACGGAAACAGGAAAACTTTTCAGAAGCTTGTATAAATATCCAGAATCGGGCAACAATACTGACAGAAAGAACAAAAATCAAGAAAAGGTTGCCCGGAGATGTTCTTTCCATATCAGAACACAGCAAAGACTGTGGGATGTGAAGGGCAGTAAGAGGGTATGAGTATGAGAAATACAAGAAATTCCATCTGGAAAGACAAGGTTTTCCTGTCTATGATGACAGTGTGTCTGATTGCTGTAGTAGCAGTGGCTGCCAATATGATCGGCGGCAGAAGCACCAGTAAAAAAGACAAGGATGCAGAGTACACCACTTCTCAGTCTGAAACAGAGGAACAGACGATCACAGCTAACATTGGCATAGAGGGCGGCATGGTACAGACCGATGCGGAAATCCGTGAGGATGGGGTAAAGACTGTTGCAGGAGTAGAAAGCAGTGAAAAATCAGACAGCAATATTGCACAGAATACAACTGGGAAACAGACAGCAGAGACTTCCGCAGCGGATGAAAGCGGGAAAACAGAAGTAGCGCAGAACCCGGAAAATACTGGGGCAGAATCTGCCAGTGTCCATACTGCAAATCAGACGGTGTTGAATTATGACGGCTCTTCCGCAATGACATGGCCGGTAGAGGGGGAACTGCTGATGGAATTTGCCATGGATCACACCGTATACCATGCAACATTACAACAATATAAGGTCAGTCCCGGTGTATTGATTCAATCAGAAGTAGGTGCCCATGTGACCACACCATCTGTGGGACTGGTACAGGAAATTGGCTGGAATGAAGAAATCGGTAATTTTCTGCGCATTGATCTGGGCAGCTCCTATGAAGCAGTCATCGGAGAATTGGAAAATATTACCGTACAGCCGGGACAATATGTGGCACCGGGCAATATTTTGGGAACAGTGGCAGCACCTACCAAGTATTATTCCGTAGAAGGTCCCAATGTGTATTTTGAGCTGACCAAAGATGGTGTGGCATGTGATCCGTTACAGTATTGTAAAAATCCAAAAAGATTTGGTGTT
>ONWL01000122.1 GCA_900321525.1 uncultured Eubacteriales bacterium | reverse complement strand
GGTATAGTAAAATAGATAAAGTTAAGCGGATAACTATTTTTACGAAAAAAAGAAAGATGTTACACAATTTATCAAAAAAATAAAAGTAAAGCGGTAAGGAAAATAAATTTCATAATAAATTATGCTAAATTGAAAAAACAACTTGACAAAGAAGTACGATTATGATAGTATGATGAGGTACTGATGAAAGAATAGGAGGTTATCATCATGGGAAACAAAAAATTTTTAAAAACAATGGCAGCAACTATAATGGCTACAATGTGTATGAGTGTTACGGTGGCAAGTGCAGCATCTATTGGGTCTTCACTCAATGCAAATGCAGCAAAAGTAACAACAACGTTTAATTCTGGAAGCTCTGGATATCATACAGTGCAGGTGATTGGATATGAAAAACATCCACAAACAGGTCATTGCCCATTGTATAATGTGACGAATGGCAAAAGTGGTGGTGGAAATTTAAGTACAGTGCATAGTGCACATACAGGATATCAGTTTCAAAAATCATGTAGCGGCATAACACTAAGTTCGACGGTCCGATTAAATGGTTCTTTTGTTGGGACTATTATTACAACGTGATTTAAGTGATTTAAAAATATAATATGAACGAGAGTGGTTGGGGACTGCGTAGCAGTCCCTGCTATTTCTATATCTAAGAGAGGAGACTTGCGTGAAAAAGAAGTGGAAGCAAGAAAAAATTTTCTTGGTGTTAATGGGAGGATTGATGTTTGGGTGTACGGGTTGTCATACATCAAAACCAGAAGATATTGTTAATACAGGTGCCAGTTTGGCAGCAGATGTGCTGGCAGAAACACAGCAGGATGTTTCGGGAGAAGAGGTGTCTGGAGCAGACGGGACAGTAGTGTTATCAAAAGAGTTGCGGAATATTCCGGAGTTTTCGGGAGAAATTGACTTTACATATGTATATGATACGGATGCCCAGTCGGATCTGGGTCAGAATAGCAGTCAGGTATATACAAAAGATGGATGCTATTCCATGGAGTATGCGGCTGCTATGAATATAGACGCGTGCTTTTTGTATTATACAGATGCCGCATCCGATGAAAAAGTGTTGGTGTGTAGCAAAAGCAATTGTACCCATAGAGATGAAACTTGTGACGCTTGTTTTATGATGGAGGAATATCCTATGCCTATTCTGGAACAGTATCATGGGGCATTATATGAGGTGAAGCTGGATGGAGATTATTTGAATATATATCGAATTAGTTTTGATGGAGCTGTTCGACAGAAGTCCTGCACACTGATGCGTTTGAATATTGAGGAGAAAGTAGAAGATGATCAGAGTGTAAGTGCCTTTTATCCAGAACTAAAAATACATAGAGGTTATGTATACTTTTCCGATTATTATGCTGGATGTAATACGTGTAGTTTATACAGAGTAAAGCTAGACAGTCAAGAAGAACCAGAAGTGTTATTTACCATGACAGATCATTCTCCGTTTTTGTATCAAATAAGACCCTATGGTAGATATGTAAATTTTGAAACTGCCAACGCAGATAAAAGTGGGATGAATTTTGCAGGGGGGATGTATACTTATGACACAGAGGATGGAACCATCAGTCATTTATCTGATCAGATCATACATGGATACACCATTCAGGACTCATTCTTGTATTACATTGACATGAATGGGGGATTGTATCGAAAAGATTTGCAGACAGGAACGATCACACCCTTTGGGGAGGATGCCTTGGAAATCGGGCAGAATGATGACAAACAGCTGTTCTTTCATGAAGGACATCTGGTGGTGGCATTGACGGATTGGGAAACGAGACTTTGTACCCAGTATGTATTGGATGAGGAGGGAAGGATCCTGTCCACTTTAGAAGGCTATGAGTACGAGTCTTATATTCCAGAAGGTCAGTCAAAGGAAGATGTTGACACATTGCTACATCCGTATACATAGGAAGATGGATAAAAGAGAAAGTTATCGATTTCGTAACAAAATATTTCAAAAATAATATTGACGAAAAAAATATGAGTGATATAATAGGTTTATACCAAAAATAAGTATTAGGGGGATATGGTATGAAAAAAAGAAAAGTTTTAAAAACAACGATGTGTATTTTATTAGCAACAGTATTTATGGATTATAATGTTGCAAGTGCGGCATCAATTAGAGCAACGCTCATCTTAAACAACCAACAAGTGTTGACGGTATTTGATGGATATGAAAAAAGTGGAGCAAAATATTTTTTTTATGATAAAACGACAAATGTTACAGGAGGAGGGACACTGGAAACGGTTCATATAACTGATGCTGGTTATAAGTTTGTAAAAAACTATAATGGAGTAAGTCTTATATCTTCTATCCGTCTTGTCAGCTCATCTATAGGGAGTGTTGTGGTAAACTAGTAAAAACAAAATAAAGTTAAGAAGTGGATAAATTGGATTTTATGTTATGTCGGAAGTAGACTGCAACTTCCGACATAATTAAAGAATGATTGTTCAGAAATTATTATTTCAAAAAAATAAAATTCAGGGTCGTGCAAATAAAACTTATTTACAAGAGTAAAAGCACGTGAATAGTTATAAAATATATTGTTAGATAGGTTTAGGTAAAAGAAGAGAAGATATGAACGGACTCGTATCATAAAATTGGTATGGACAGTTCAGAGAGAGAGGTGGGAGGTATGAATCAAAATGTGAAAATCAAAGGAAAAGGTTTGTTATTGGCAGTTGCAGTGACTGTAACACTGACTGGGTGTCAGACACAAAAACCAGAGGGGGATGGAAACAATGGTGCCAGTTTGGCAGCAGATGTATTGGTAGAAACAGTGGGAGAGGATGTTTCACAATCAAACCAGGAGGTTCAGGTATCGGAGGAGTTACTGGATATTCCAGATTTTTCAGGGGAGACGGACTTTACATATGTATATGATACCGATGCCCAGTCGGATTTGTCTCAATATAGTAATGTTGTGTACACCAAAGATGGATGCTACGACTTAGAGTGGATGAATGCAGAGGCATTTCTTTTATATTATACAGATGCAATGTCAAACGATACGATTCCGGTGTGCAGCAGGAGTAACTGTACCCATAGTGATCAGAGTTGTGATGCGTATTTTTCGAGGCAAGAGTATCCTATGTCCATATTAGAGATGTATCAAGGGAAACTGTATATGATCAATTTGGAGGGAGATTACTTGACGTTTTGCAGCGTGAGCCAGGATGGGGCAGTTCGGGAGAAATCCTGTACCTTGATGCGGTTGAATGTACAGGAATCGATTGATGAGAATGGAAACGTTGTCACAAATTTTTATTATCCGGAGATAAAATTACACAGAGGATATGCCTATTTTTCTGATTATTATCCGGGGAGTGCCAGCTGTGGTTTATATCGGGTGAAACTAGACAGCCAGGAAGAACCGGAATTGTTATTTTCCATATCAGATCATTTTCCGGCAATATATCGACTGAAACCATATGGAAGATATGTGACTTTTCAGGCGGAAAACGCAGATGCAAACAATACCAATTTTGTGGGTGGTATTTACGCATATGATATAGAAGAAGGAACCATTTGGAAACTGTGTGATCAGGTTGTGATGAGTTACACAATTCAGGGAGATTTTTTATATTACATAGATTTGTATGACAATCTGTATCAAAAGAATCTGGTTACAGGTGAGACCGTACCTTTTGGAGAAGGGGAAGAGATTGCGGTGGAAGATGAGTGCGATACACAGCTATTCTTTTATGAGGAAAATCTGGTGCTTTCTTTCACCAGTGAGAGTACAGCATTCTGTACCCAGTATGTGTTAGATCCCGATGGAAATATTGTGACTGTATTAAAAGGATATATATATGAAGATGACATCCCGGCAGGTCAGTCAAAGGAAGAGGTTGACACATTGCTGCATCCGTATACATTTTAGCAGGCAGACCGGCATGTAGGGGGATTGTGAGGTGGTTTCGTGATTTTTCAGGAGAGTGTAACGGGCAATTAACCGGGAGGGCATATACATGGAAGGAAAACGGATATTTGGCAGCAGGAAGATGCAGCTTGTCATACTTCTGCTGCTGTGTGCCGTAGGGGGGCTGTTAGCCGGACAGGAGTTGTGGACTGCGGCAAAAGGAGGGTATTCTTTTTGGGCAGAGCGTTCCTTTCGGAAAGAACTGACCCATAGGTTGACCTGGTACTCGGAACGGGAGGCACAGCCGTATCTGACGAAGCAGCTGGCCAAGCGACAGGAAGCACAGATGGCGGCGTTGTATGGAGAACAGGAATATGATGTGTCTCTTGTGTATCAAAGCAAGGTGCTGGAAGAGGAACTAGGGGCAGTGGAGCATGTGCTTGGATATCCGTCGTATCTGGATGAGGTGATTCATGGCAGCGACAGACTGGGAGCCATCGGCATTTTCCAGACAGAGGATGCGTTGGCGCAGACCAATCTGGAGCGGACAGGGCAGCGGTATGGAGCGTTGGCAGAGGTGACAGTAGCCTATGGGAATGACGGGGCAGTCCGGAAGGTGATGGAGTATGAAGGGATTCCCATAGTGGTTTTTGTATTCCTCTGTCTTCTGGTATGGAACTTTTTTGAAGAGGAAAAGAAAGGTCTGCGGGGTATGTTTTATGCCACGCCGGGCGGCAGAGAGAGGCTGGCTTTGCGCAGAATCGGTGTACTGGCGGCGGGATCGGCAGGGTTTGTGACCGGGGTATATGCAGTGGTGTTTGCGGTGGCAGGTTTTTTGTATGGAGGGATGGGAGATCTGGGACGCAGTGTACAGTCTGTCTCTTGTTTCATGAAATGTCCCCACAGGCTGCTGCTCTGGCAGTATCTGTTGTTGACGGTTCTGGTACATGCTCTGTGTGCCTTTGTGGCAGCGTTGCTTTTGTGGATGTTATTCTTGGTGGTACATCATCGTGTGCTGGCGCTTTTGACCATACTGGCAGTGTTTGCAGTGGAACTGGTATGCAATCGGGTCATTGGAGACCAGAGTCCGCTGGTATGGTTGAAATATGAGAATTTATATTATCTCTTACAGCCGGATCTGATGTTGCGGGATTATCTGAATCTGCGGATACTTGGCAGGCTGGTGAACCGTGAGGTTTTATTTTTTGCAGGAACCCTGCTCCTTGGCGCAGTCTGTGGGGTGCAGTGTGTGAGGATCAGCAGCAGACCCAGGACGGTGTTCAGTACCGGCAGGATAGAGCGTGTTCTGCTTTTGGTGGGAAAGCATGTCCAACAGAAATATTATCAGTGGATGGCAAAACTTTCTCTCACCGGGATGGAATGTTACCAGATTTTGATTGCCAGACGGGGACTGGTGATTGTAGTCATCTGGCTGGCTTTGCTGTGGAGCGGTATGGATCTGAGTACTGCCCACGTCATGGGAACCACCGGGTATTTGCAGGAAGTGTATGGGGCGTACAGCGGTCCTGATGACGGAAGGCTGCGTACGTATGTACAGGCACAGTCGGATTTTTTTGTGCAGTTAGATGAAAAGATGCAGGAAGTCAGTGACCGGTATGAGAAGGGGGAGGCCACGGAAGAAGAGATGCAAAGCACCAGCTATCTGGTTCAATCTTATGAAACCAAGCGCAGCGGGTTAGACACCATCAAAAACCAGCTGGCTTATATAGAGCGGATGAGAGAAGAACAGGGACAGGATGTATGGCTGGTGGACAACAAAGGCTATCGGATCCTCTGGACAGGAGACGGGTTGTACCAGGGGGCCGGATATGGCAAGCAGCAGCGAGGGGCTTTGTTTGGTATACTGGTGCTGATTTTGCTGGTGGGCATGGTATTTTCCTATGACCGTTCCTGTGGCATGGAGCAGATGATACAGGCCACTCCTTTGGGGCGAACCCATTTGTTTCGCGTGCGGATTCGGACGGTGTGGCTGCTTTGTCTGGGCATCTGCATTCTGACTTATGGCAGTATGGTATATGAAGTGAACTGCAATTATCCGCTAACCTGCCTGTCAGCGCCGGTGCAGAGCTTACTGTTTCTGAAAGACTATCCGTTGCATATTTCTATTTTGACCTTTATGATCCTGTTGTTTGTGATACACTTTATGACATTGGCTTCGTGGGGCATGGTCATTTGCGCCCTGTCTGCCGTGACAGAAGGGTATCGTGGCATCTTGTGGGCGCTGCTGCTTTTGGGACTGCCGTCCGTATTGCAGATGATGAGTGTGTCCTGGTGCGCCCCCATCGCAGCCATCCAGCCGGTGGGATATGTAGAGACATTGCAGGAACATGGATTTTGGTATAGCCTGGTTCAGGTGATGATCACAATGGGCATCGGGGTATGGTGCTACTGGTTTACCAGAAAAAAGTGGTGCCGTTGATGGAAAAGCGTAGATAAGCTGCAAATGAAGCTATTTTGTGAGTATCCACTGATTTTGCACAGGAGGAAACAAATGCAGATCGAAATCAAACAGTTATCCAAACAATATGGCAGTCATTATGGGTTGCAAGAATTGTCTATGGTGTTAGAGGACGGCATCTATGGATTGTTAGGTCCAAATGGAGCTGGAAAATCAACCCTGATGTATCTGCTCACCGACAATCTGCTTCGGACTTCCGGGGAGATTTTGTTAAACGGAACGGATATTCTTGCTATGGGAGAGGAGTATCGGAAACAGGTAGGTTATATGCCCCAGCAGCAGGGATTTTATGAGCATTTTTCTGCTGCTGCGTTTTTACGGTATGTAGGGAAGTTAAAAGGATTGAAAGGAAAGGAATTAGACCGTCAGGTGGCGGCTCTTTTGGAGAAGGTGAATCTGACAACCCAACAGTATGCACCCGTCGGTTCGTTTTCAGGTGGGATGCGCCAGCGTGTGCTTTTGGCACAGGCGCTTTTGGGGGACCCGAAGATCATTATTTTAGATGAACCTACAGCTGGTTTAGACCCCAAGGAGCGGATCAATATCCGCAATATTGTGGCGGAACTTTCTAAGGATAAAATCATTCTCATTGCCACCCATGTGGTGTCGGATATTGAGTGCATTGCCAATCAGGTGGCGTTATTGAAGGACGGACACCTGATCCGGATGGAGACACCGGCAGAATTGATTGATTCTATTTCCGGGAAGGTAGGGGAGATTCCTTGTACCAAGGAGGAATTGATTGCCATGCAGAAGCAGTACCCTACCGGCAATACCATTCAGAAGAGAGATGGGGTGTATTTCAGAGTGGTAGGAGATGTGCTGCCGGAAACTGCACAGGTAGTTACGGATAATTTATCTTTGGAAGATGTGTACTTATATTACCTGGGGGCATAGGGAAATCCATGTGAACTGCATAGGGTGAAAAACGGATTGCAATCAAACAGATTGATAAGATGCGTATTTGACCAGAGTGCATTCAGTTGTGTTGGATGAATGAAAAAAACTAAATGTGAAACTTAGATGCATAATGGGAGC